>NZ_JBDNJQ010000094.1:0-32022 GCF_051172895.1 Nostoc sp. CALU 1950
TCGCGTCTTTGGATCTAGAATTTTCATCAAAAAACCTTAACCGAACCGTATTGAATTCCCAATGCCCAATTCCCAATTCCCACCATTTAGTTATGAGACGAGCGAAATAGGTGGTTATGTTCAGGATGATATAAACGCGATCGCCCCGTTGCTGGCGAAAGTGCTGGACTGATTATATAAAGTGTAGTGCGAATTAGTTTTTCTTCATGAGTGCAGTCTGCCATTTCATTCAGGGGAACAACCCTGATTTTTTCATCGGGCCATCCGATGCGAAAGCAAATTGCAATGAGAGTTTCGGCTGGGTAATGTTCGAGTAATTTAGCTTGGGCATTTTCGACGTGACGCGCACTCAAATACAGACAAAGACTAGCCTGATGTGCTGCAAGAGTGGCTAATTCTTCGGCTGCGGGGACTTCTGTACGTCCACTGATGCGAGTCAAAATAATGGTTTGAACTAAACCAGGGACAGTCAATTCTACTTTGAGTTTGGCAGCAGCGGCTTGAAAGGCGCTGATACCAGGTATGACTTCAAAAGGAATATTTGCCTCTGCGAGGAGGTGCATTTGCTCGTGGATGGCGCTGTAGAGACTAGGATCGCCAGAATGGAGCCGGACTAGAGATTTGTGCTGCGATCGCACCCTATCGATCATAATCGGCAAAATTTCTTCTAAAGTCTGATTCGCAGTCCTAATGATCTCCGCATCTTTTCGGCAAAGTTCTAAAATCTGTTCGGGTATTAAAGAATCAGCAAATAAAATCACATCAGCAGCAGCCAGTAGTTTCTGCGCCTTCACCGTTAATAAATCAGGATCTCCGGGGCCTGCTCCGACAATATACACAGATGGTTCTACAGCATATAGTGTTTTTTTATAGCTTAGACTTTCTGTATATTCACTTTTATAAGCACACATGGCAGTCCCTCAAAAAATATTTTGGCAAATTTTTAAGTATCTTTCCGGATTCACCCTCTTTCCCTAGTAGATAGTAATGGTAGATGCACCCTGGTTAAGCCCTAGAGAATACTCTGGGGCATTTTTTATTCTTGGGCATTGGGCATTGGTTATTTATTCTTCCCACTCCCCTCATCTCCCACTCTCCCCATTTACCTTAGAAGTAGGAACGACATCGGGTAAAGGGCGTTTGAGTAAGTAAAGCCAAGCTAATCCAACTAATCCCAATAAAATTCCCAGACTACTGACTACTTGTGCCATGCGTAATGGCCCCAGCATCAAGCTATCAGTGCGAAAGCCTTCAATCCACAAGCGTCCTAAGCTATAGGCTGGCCAGTAAACTAAAAATATTGTGCCTACCTTCAGACGTGGCTTACCGGCTAAAGACCGGAAAAACAACGTTATTAGTAGCGTAAACACCATTAAATCCCACAGAGATTCGTAGAGGAAGGTGGGATGAAAGTAATCAAAACTGGCATATTCTAGAGGACGATGGTCTGGTGGAATATAAAGCTTCCAGGGTAAATCGGTAGGATCGCCAAAAGCTTCAGAATTAAAGAAATTACCCCAACGTCCGATCGCTTGACCTAAAATCAGCGAAGGCGCTACTAAATCTGCCAGTTGCCAAAAAGAAACCTGCTTGATTTTGGCAAAGATTAACGCAGCCAAAACGCCACCAAGAATCGCTCCGTGAATAGCAATACCTCCTTCCCAAATCGCAAAGATTTTTTCTGGAGTTGAAGCATATTTGGGCCACTCAAAGAAAACGTAATATAGCCGTGCGCCAGGAATTGCCCCAATTAATAACCAAAAGAACAAATCACCTAACAACTCAGGATTAACATTGCGGCGCTTTGCCAAATTCTGGGAAAGGATGACGCCAATTAATACTGCTGTAGCAATCAATAAGCCATACCAACGGATAGTTAGTGGCCCTATTTTCAGCAAAATCGGCCCTGGAGAGGTAAATTGAAACGCCAAAGGTAAGGTGGAAAGATCCAGTACCATGAAAAATTACCTAGAAAAGTTTGTTAACTACCCGCGCACTTTGCTAAGTACGGAGTTTTTAGGGTTTTGAATACTATAACTACACTTCAATTCTCCACAACATTGTAGGGAAGTAGGTAAAAATTCAGTATTCATATTTAGGAGTCTAGTTCCTAACGCCTAGTTGAGCATAACTTGTGCCACAAAACAATTGAGTTTCGTATCCTTACTCAGAGCGCAAGATGGTAGATTTGATTAAGTTACACAAAACGGTTTCGATATAATCACTTAAACAACTTTGATATATTTAAAATTGTGATAGCTATTTATCCTGGTAGCTTCGACCCCATCACTTTGGGACACCTAGACCTCATCCAGCGCGGTAGTCGCCTGTTTGAGCGGGTGATTGTCGCTGTACTGCGGAACCCCAACAAAATGCCACTTTTTAGCGTGGAGCAACGGCTAGATCAGATCCGTCATTCTACACAACATCTACCGAATGTAGAAGTAGACAGCTTTGATGGTCTTACCGTCAACTATGCCCAAATGCGACAAGCACAAGTTTTGCTCCGGGGTTTACGGGCTGTGTCAGATTTTGAAGTGGAACTGCAAATGGCTCACACCAATAAAACTCTTTCTACCCAAATAGAAACAGTTTTTCTTGCAACCTCAAATGAGTATAGTTTTTTAAGTAGTAGTGTGGTAAAAGAGATTGCAAGGTTTGGTGGCTCTATCGATCATCTCGTTCCTCCACACATTGCCCTAGATATATACCAATGCTACAATCACAAATCTCCAATGTTGACTCCAATCTCAACGGAAGCAATCCCCCCCCTCAAGAGCATCTCGGTGGAGAGGGAAGCATAGATATTCAGCAGGAACTCAACCGCCTAGAGGAAATGGTTCTCTCTAGTCTCAGGATTCCTCTGACGGGACGCACACTCATAGATGAAGAAAAGCTGCTGGATCAGCTTGATTACATTCGGCTTGCTTTACCATCACTTTTTCAGGAAGCAGCAGCGATTCTAGAACAAAAGGATGAAATTCTGCTAGAGGCGGAAGAGTATGGACAGCAGGTTGTTGAGGCCGCACAAGCAAAAAGAGCGCAAATTTTAGCTGAAAGCGATATTATTCAACACGCAGAACAGGAAGCTGAACAACTGCGGCGACAGGTGCAACAAGAGTGTGAAGGAATAATGCAAGAAACCCTCGCCGAGATTGACCGCAAGCGGTATGCTTGTCAGCAAGAGTTAGAGCAAATGAGGCAAACTGCGATCGCTCACGCTCAAGAAATTGAAGATGGTGCTGATGCTTATGCCGATGGCATTTTGGGAAATATTGAGCAGGATCTCAAAGAGATGTTGCGAATTATCACCAACGGAAGGCAACAATTACAAATTGATAACCTCACCCAGCGGAATTCACCTCCTGGTAAAAAAAGATAGAGGTTCTAACGAGAGATGGGGAAAAATTATAAGTTGGGTTTCGCTATTGCTTAACCCAACAATTTCCATTAAGGAAGACTTTTAGGGAATCTACCTACTAATAGATTTAAAATTTTGGCTTGTAATTAAGCAGGATTTTTAATAAATGTTCACTTTTGCTCAAGTTAACTTTGGAGTAAACATAGCTGGTTTAATTGGAATTATTTATTTGCTTTGGGCAATTATTTACTTAATTTTAACAGTAGCTTGGCTGGCACAACGTGGAACCAGATTTAGAGGTTGGGCTTTAGCCCTTTATATTATCCAACTTATATTTACGCCAATCATAATGTTGTCAAGTGGAGCAATCTTGTTATATCAAGGTTGGCGTTTAGATCCAATTCATCAATTTGGGCAATTTCTATTGTTGCTATTAATTCTTTACCTAAGTATTAAAGATATTGTAATTAATGCAGTTTACAGAGATAGGTGATTTTAGCATTGAGATAATTTTATTATTAATATAGCGGTTTTCGGTTAAGTGAGATACAAGAACCCCACCCAATACGGTTCGGATAAGGTTTTTTGATGACACGCCGCTAATCGCAAAGACGCGATAAATCGCCGTCTCTACAAAGGATTGATTCTTGTAAAGACGGCGATTTATCGCGTCTCTTGCCTTAACCCAAGCGTATTGGATTATAGAGTGTAAGTAAAATCTTTCACCAGCATACCAGGAACTAAACTACCTCCAAGTTGGCGACTTTCGTAAGTTCCTACTTCGGGAATAAATTCTTGAAAAGTAGTCAAATCTATTAAATTTTCTCCCCAGAAGCGATAGAGACTTTCATCAAAACGTAAGTTTTCAATTGGTGCGATAATTTCTCTGTTTTCTACCCAAAAACAAGCATAACGAGTCATACCTGTAATTCTACCAGTGTGGCGATCGCTCCAATTCAAGTAATGCAAATTTGATACATATAATCCTGTATCTAAACTCGGAAGAATCTGTTCAAATTCTAAATTTCCCGGACTCACTTCTGGCGCTCTTAAAGTCTCTGAACCATTAGCACCATTGGCAATTTTTTGATATTCTTTAGCAGTCCGAGAATTCACCAAAGTATTTACCAAATTTCCTTTTTCTATTACAGGTAACTCCGGTGCGGCTATTTCTCCCAATTCATTAAATCGCGGTACTAATCCGCGTTGAAAGTTTTCTTTCAACCTAAATTTTGGAGACAGTTGTTTTTCTTGACGCGATAAAGCAGCTAAAGCACTGTTTCCTTGTTGGATATCAGCTTCACTTACTGCTCCCCAAGAAAGCATTAGTAATAAATCTGCAACAGCAGCAGGTGCAAAATAAGTTTTGTATTGTCCCCGTGGCAATTCTTTCACTGGACGAGCAAGCAATTCGAGTTGTTTTTTGGCTTCGCTAATTTTGGCTATATAAGCAGACTCATCCCAATCACTCCCTGCAAATGTGCCCTTAACGGCTTGTTCCGATGGGGAAAATAGAGAATAATCTAATGTAAAAGAATCAGTAGCAAACCAGTGTTTTTGTTCACTAGAATCACCATAAGCTTTAATTACCACTCCCCCTGCATATATACCTGTAAAATCTAATCCCGCAACTAGTTCTAGCACTGTTGGCACTACTGCTTCCGCCGCCAATAAATTCCCAGAATGTATTTCTCGACTGGTATTATTTCCTGATGGTAAAACTAGATATGGATCGATGGGTAATAGAATAAGTTCGTCACGTAGTTCTTGTAAAGCAGTATATGCTAACTGCCAATCTACCTCCCAATTTCCAGTAAAGGGAAACTGCCGAACACTATTGCGCTGATCTTTCATCAAAGTCAGTTCTATCCAACCATCAGCAACACAACCTGTTTGTCTGACTTTAGCATGATTAAAACGAGTAAATTGACTTATTTCACTGCTAAGTCTCACAGTGAATTGTTCATTTTCTGCTTTTTTGATCAACAGACTTTCAATCAGTCGATTAAAGCTGACTTCTAATACAGATAATTCCTCAATTTTCATAGATATTAAATATTAAAAGGGAATAGAGAGAGGGAGAAAGTTAGGAGTTAGGAGTTAGGAGTTAAAAGAATTTTTATAAGTTGCTAGGCGTAAATAAATTAAAGTTGGTAGTGAGTTAGCGCGGTCTTGGGGGTTTCCCCCATGAGCGACTAACGAACCCAAAGGGTAAGGACTTTAGTCCTGATAATCCTTTTTGAGCGATGAATCGCTCACTACAAGCTAGGCTTTTATTTTATGTTTAATTATGCCTACCTACTTAATTCAAAACTCCTAACTACCAACTCCTAACTCCTAACTATTCTATTTTTCAAGTTCCTCCACCAAAAACTTCGACATTAGCAAATACACAAACAGGTGAACCGTGTCCTACCGAAATAGCCTGATTTGGTTCTCCTTTACCACAATAAGGAGTACCATACATTTGCCAGTTTGTGGCATCTCCGACTTTAATTAAACTATGCCAAAACTCTGGTGTTGTGGCGCGATAGTTAGGATTACGAAGGGTTTTGGTGAGTTTGCCGTTTTCAATTAATTTGGCGTACTCGCAACCAAATTGAAATTTGTAGCGGCGATCGTCAATTGACCAAGATCGGTTAGATTCCATGTAAACGCCGTGTTCTATCCCGCCAATAATGTCTTCAAAAGTGCCGTTTAAAGGCTCTAAATTCAAGTTAGCCATGCGATCAATTGCTGGTCGATTCCATGAGGAAGCACGGGCACAAGCAACTCCTGCTACACCTGCCCTGACTTGGCTCTCCAGACTTCCTAACCCACGTTGGAGTACACCTTCTTTAACCAAATATTCCTTTGTTGCTACAGAACCAGTATCATCAAAGCCATAGCTGGCAAATTCACCAGGCACGGTGGGATCAAAAGTAATATTCATCAGTGGCGAACCATATACTAGGTTGCCAAAATCACTTTTATTAACAAAGCTGCCTCCAGCATAGTTACGCTCATCTCCCAAAATTCGGTCAATTTCTATGGGATGCCCGACACTTTCATGGATTTGCAGCATCATTTGGTCTGGCGCTAAAACTAAATTGGTGCGGGTGGTTGGGCATTCTTCTGCTGTTAAGAGTTCTACCGCTTGTTCGCCAATTTGCCGCACCCGATGCCATAAGTTTTCTTGTTGTAAAAGTTCTAATCCACCTTGGTAACAGTTTGCTTGGGAGCCGTTGTTACTACGCTGCTGTACAATTGCTCCATCTTGAGCAGTTACTCCATAATGAGTGCCTATAGATAGTATTTTTTGATAGACTTCTGAGCCGTTGCTGCTGACAAACCAAGATTCTTTTTCGGTTGTGCTAGCACTGGCTATGGTTTGCACAATCTTGTCGTCAACTTTCAGCGTTTGGCAAATACGAACTAGTAAATCGTTGATTTCTCCCGGACTCAGAGAATCCAATGACTCAATAAATGGAGATTTATATTCACCAACAACTTTAGGGCGCTCACTTTCGCGGAAGGGATGTATCCACCATTCACTGGCTGCTAGTGCCTGGTTATAGGCAGTTTGGGCAGCAGCTTGGAGGGAAGACAGTTCCAAAGAGTTAGTTGCTGCATAACCGAGACAGCCATTTACCAAAACTTCCAACATGGCTCCGACAGTGAAGGATTTGCTGTTTAGTTGGGGTAAGGCGTCACGGACTAAACGGGTAGTAGAAGTTTCCTTGACGGCTCTAATACCAATCCAATCAGCAGGAATATCGAAACTAGCGATCGCTTTTCTAAGTTCAGACCACATAATTTAAGGGAATTGGGTAATGGGCATTGAGCATTGGGCATGGGGCATTGGGAAGAATTTAATTCCTAGTCCCTAGTCCCCAGTCTCCTCTAATTACGATGCCAGCGCGTGCCATCACGGCTATCAATTAGCGTAATACCTTCTGCTTGAAGTTCGTCACGAATGCGATCGCTTTCGGCAAATTTTTTGGCTTTACGTGCTTCTTGCCTTTGCTGAATTTTCGCTTCAATTTCCGCATCGCTTAAACCATTACTCTTGTCAGTTTCGGCTTCTATCTCAGCTTCTAAACCCAAAACTCTAGCTAATGTGACGAGAGTTTGCCATTGACGCTGTAACTCCTCTGGTGATGTTTCGGTTTTCCCTTCATGCACAAGAATATGCCCCTCACGGCGTAGTTCTTTGGCTAATTCAAACAGCACTGTTAAGCCACCAGGAAAATTAAAGTCGTTATTTACGGTTTCTTGAAAGCGTTCAACAGTTTCAGCGAGTAGTGAAGCAGTTCCCACTCCCCACTCTCCACTCTCCACTCCCCATCCAAGTTTTTTACCGTATTGGTAGCCAAAGAGTAAACCTTCTTTAATGGTGTGCCAGCCATTGGTTGCTGCGGCGATCGCTTCGTCGGTAAAATCTATGGGTGTGCGATATTGAGCAGTTAGAACGAATAACCGCACCGCCATCGGGTCAACTCCTCGATCCAGCAAGTCTCGAATAGTGGTAAAGTTGCCCAAAGATTTGGACATTTTTTCACCATCTACTTTCACCATGCCGTTATGCAACCAGTAACGCGCTAAGGGTTTTCCTGTTACAGCCTCAGATTGGGCAATTTCGTTTTCGTGATGAGGAAAAATTAAGTCAGCACCACCAGCATGAATGTCTATGGTATCACCCAAGCGATCGCGTACCATTGCCGAGCATTCTATATGCCATCCCGGACGACCTGCACCCCAAGGTGATTCCCAAGCGGGTTCTCCCGGTTTTGCTGCCTTCCATAAAGCAAAATCGAACGGATCTTTCTTTTTCTGGTACTCTGGATCTTCTACATTGACGCGTTGGCGTAGCCCGCCGTAGGCATCGCTTTTCCCCGCTTGCATATCTTCTAACTTGCGTCCAGAAAGCTTGCCATACCCAGCAAACTGCCGTACTGCATAATACACATCGCCATCAGCAGGGTAGGCAAAACCTTTATTTTCCAACTCATGAATTAATCGCTGAATGCCATTCATCGTATGGGTAGCACGGGGATATTCATCAGCTTCTTTGATTCCCAGCCGCGCCATATCCTCAAAATATGCTTTGATAAAGCGATCGGCTACAGCTTCCATTGATGAATGTTCTTGCCGCGATCGATTCAGAATCTTGTCATCAATATCAGTAAAATTTTGGATATATCGCACTTCATAACCGATAAACTGGAGGTATCGGCGTACTACGTCCCAAACAATGCAAGCTCTCGCATGACCCAAATGGCAGTAGTCGTATACCGTCACGCCGCAGTAATACATCTTAACCTTGCCTGGTTCGACTGTTTCAAACGGTTCTTGACGACGGGTGAGGGTATTGTAAAGGGTTAGGGTCATAACAGAGTAATGCTGAAATAAGGAGATACGTAATAATAGGGTAAAGCAGCTGGGATGACAGTCCAGCATCCCTATGCTAGTGTTTTCTGGACTATCTGCGCTACATTACTATTTTTTGACTATTTGATAACAGCGCTATGCAATCAGCAGTTACACCCGACTCTTCCGCAATGGATACGCCCAAACAAGGAATGCCAGTAACAATCATTACGGGTTTCCTCGGTAGTGGCAAGACGACTTTGCTTAATCATATCCTTAACAACCAACAGGGTTTAAAAACCGCTGTTCTAGTGAATGAATTTGGTGAAATTGGCATCGACAACGAGCTAATTGTTTCCACTGGTGAAAACATGGTGGAACTAAGTAATGGTTGTATCTGCTGCACTATTAATAATGATTTAGTAGATGCAGTTTACAAAGTTTTAGAACGCCAAGAAAATCTAGATTATCTAGTAGTGGAAACAACTGGATTGGCAGATCCGCTACCAGTAGCGTTAACATTCTTGGGCACAGAATTGCGGGATTTAACCCGCTTGGATTCGATTATTACCGTAGTAGACGCGGCGAATTACAGCCTAGATTTATTTAACTCTGAGGCAGCATATAGCCAGATTGCCTATGGTGATGTCATTGTGCTGAACAAGACTGATTTAGTTGATGAAGCCACTTTGAATGAGTTAGAAAGAAAAATCAACGAAGTTAAGGAAGGGGCAAGAATTATTCGTGCTACGCGATCGCAAGTGCCACTTCCTTTAATTTTGAGTGTTGGTCTGTTTGAGTCAGATAAATATTTTGACACAGTGGTGGATGAACACGACCATCACGATCATGATGATCACGATCACTCAACATGCGGTCACGATCATCACGACCATGACCATGACCATCACGATCATCACCATCATTCTGACCATTTAGAAAATGATGGTTTTACTTCCATATCATTCCAAAGTGACAAGCCTTTTTCTATTAGGAAATTTCAGTATTTCTTAGATAACCAGCTATCCTCAAATATCTTCCGAGCGAAGGGAATTATGTGGTTTGACGAAAGTCCCAAGCGTCATATTTTCCACCTTTGCGGTAAACGCTTCACCTTGGATGATGATGAATGGAAAGGTAAATTGAAAAACCAATTAGTGCTGATTGGTCAAAATTTAGATCGTGAGGCTTTAATTAGTCAACTCGAAAACTGCATTTGTCTACCTTCAACCTCTCGCGGTAAAGGCTTTGGCAAATAAAAGTTAGGAGAGACGCGATTAATCGCGTCTGTACAAGACTTAAAATTTTAATACTCGTTCCCAGGTTCCGCCTGGGAATGCATTCCTAATGGCTCCGCAATCGATTTTGAGCAATGAAAATGAGAGAATAGCGTAGGCGTAGCCCGTCGTAGAAATAACTTCTTCACTCCCCTGCATTACCAGGTTCTTCATTTACCAACTGCTGTACCTGCTCTACGGATAACCCCGTAACTTTCGCAACGATTTCCACTGAGATTCCCTCTTGAAGCAAATTTATCGCTACACGCCGCACTCCTTCGGCTAAACCTTCAGCAAGGATAGCTTGATAAGTTACTGACTCCTGCATAAGTTCCCTCCGCAGCAATTGTTGAATTATCTCTTTCTCTAATACTAGCCCAGCCAGAATGAACGCTGAGGCTGCAATATTGTTCTGGATACGTTGATCGGTAATTTCTGAAATTTCCTGAGCAACTTGTTGTAATGTAGCAGTGCGGTTATTTGTCTGACTTAACACTGCAAATGGTAATAATCCTGGATGCTCTAAAAATACACTTGTTGGTTGCTCCCAAAGACGAATTACCTCGAACCTGTGATAGGTTTCTTCCAAAGTGAATGTGCTTTGTTGCACAAGTTCTGAATTTGTCTGTTGCAGATAAATTACAACTTGACGCATTCGCTTATTTTTAAAGCGGCGATGCACTCGCAACCGATAGTCAATCATCCGAAAGGGAATATCAGCATTGGGCTGGGTTTGAAATTCCAAATGCAGCACAACTTCATCGGACTGAAGCAATATCAGCGCATCGGCGCGGATTGGTTCAAGAGAAAGTTCAGAAGGACTTAATTCAGTTAGGGTGATAGATTTTCCTAACAGCCAAGTGGCAAAGTCACTGGAGAAAGTTTCAGCAAGGAACTTACAAACGTTATCGAACATTAAGAGATTTTATCAGGTGCTAGGCGCTCATTGTTTATATATTTAGGTTGCAGTTTAAGAATGAAATCGCTCTAAAATTGAAGCGTTGATGAACCTTTAAATTAAAATGCGTGTTGTTATCCAACGAGTTAAATCATCTCAAGTTACAGTTAATGGTGAAATTGTCGGTAAAGTTGGGCGGGGGCTAAATTTGCTTGTAGGCATAGCCAATACCGACACTGATGCTGAAATCGATTGGATGGTGCGTAAGTGCTTAGAATTGCGGCTGTTTCCTGATGCAGAAGGAGACGATCGCTGGCAAAAATCTGTACAAGAAATTGGCGGCGATTTGCTAGTAGTCAGTCAGTTTACCCTTTACGGTGACTGTCGCAAAGGTCGCCGTCCTTCTTTTGACCGATCAGCCACTCCCCAATCAGCAGAAGATTTGTATAATCGTTTTGTTACCAAGTTAAGGGCTAGCGGATTACAGGTGGAAACTGGTAAATTTGGTGCAATGATGCAAGTTACAATTGAAAACGATGGCCCCGTAACTTTGTTACTTGAAAAAGAAGCAATTTAAGTATATATACTAAAAAATGAATAACAGTAGCCTCTAGACCGTGGTGTTCTAATTGATGAGAGAATATTAAATTAACCATTACCAAAGTTTAAATTCATTCATCATGGCAAAAATCCAGTTTTCTAGAGGTCTTGACGAAGAGGTAACTCCAGATGTGCGCTTGACGCGATCGCGCACTGGAGACAGTGGTACAGCGACGTTTATTTTTACGAATCCGAAAATTTTAGATCAAGGTAGCACCGAAGATATTACCGGGATGTACTTGATTGACGAAGAAGGCGAAATAATTACCCGTGAAGTTAAGGCTAAATTTGTTAACGGGAAACCGGAAGAATTAGAAGCACTTTACGTAATGAAATCTGCCCAAGAATGGGATCGCTTTATGCGCTTCATGGAGCGGTATGCTGAAGAGAATGATCTGGGACTGAGCAAAAATGAGGCATAGGACATAGGGCATCGGGCATGGGGCATCGGTAATTGTCATGCTCAATGAATGCGCCATTTACCATGCCCAATTATCCATTAGTGAAAATTCATGAGTGACATATAATGCCACAACCCCACCCAGACTCGCCTGGGATTACGGTAACTTGTGCTGTGGTTACTGTCAGCGATACACGCACTTTGGAAACAGATAAAAGTGGCCAGCTAATTCAGCAGTTACTCCTTGGTGCTAATCATGCTGTAGGAGCTTACACGATTATCAAAGATGAACCAACAGAAATTCAAGGGCAGATAGAAAATCTGGGTAAAAGCGCAAATTTGGATGCTGTAATTTTCAATGGTGGCACAGGTATTGCACCAAGAGATACTACCTACGATGCCATTGAGAAGTTACTGGAGAAAACTTTGCCGGGATTTGGTGAGTTATTTCGCTTTTTAAGTTATCAAGAAATTGGTTCGCGAGCGATCGCTTCTCGCGCTGTCGCTGGTGTTTATCAAGATAAATTAATCTTCTCGCTTCCTGGTTCTAGCAATGCTGTGCGACTGGCGATGGAAAAACTGATTTTGCCCGAAATCACTCACTTGGTAAGTCAGGTTTGTAAGGGTGTGAAATGAGCAGCCGTTCAGAAAGTTGCCATGATAACTTTTGTAACAATAAGGGATGAGGCACTGAAATCATCCTTTCTCCACTTACATCTTGAGACTACCCAGAATTATAGTGAAGCGAATGAAATATTAATATCAGATCACTAATGGAGCCTATTTACTGGAATTGCATAATTGCTCACGGCATTACTGCATTTTCATATTTTGGTATCCCCATAATAATAGGGGTTTTCTTTGCCAAAACGAAGGCAACTATCCCTTCGCAGTTTTGGCTAGCTTTTTTATTATCAGGTGGATTCATACTATTTTGCGGATTTCATCACCTTCTGGCAATCTTTGAGCCGCATTCAGCAGTGTCACTGTTGCACTTAGGCGTAATTGATGTAATGGCGTTTGTTTCCTTGTCTGCCTTACTCTACTTGATGCCAACCGCTTATCAAATTGTCAAGGCGATCGCCAAATATCAAGAAGATACCCACGAACTTCAACGTAGCCAGCAGATGCAACAGCTATTTTTAGATCATGGCCCCTTTGGAGCCTATATCAAAGATGAGCAATCTAGACTGCTCTACTACAACCAGGAACTACAGTCAAGATTTTCGGTAGATCCACAAGAATGGTTGGGAAGAACCGATAGTGAATTCTTGCCAGATCCAGAGCAGGGGCGACGGGTAATGGAAAACGATCAAGTCGTTTTGAAAACTCTACGTCCCTTGAAGCTGATTGAAGAGGTAAAGATATCTAATAACGATCAGCCGTGCTACTGGCTATCGTTTAAATTCCCGTTTACCGATTACGCAACGGGCGCTTACCGCATCGGTGGGATTAGTATCGATATTACAGAATCCATAGAAGCACAGCGATCGCTTACTGATCTAAATGAGCAGCTAGAAGAAAAAACACTGAAATTAGAGGCAAAAAAACGAGAACTTATATATCTCTCAGATATGACGGATATGCTTTATTCCTGCGAGTCTGAAGATGAGGTGTATCAAGTGGTCGCTTTAACCTGTTCTAAGCTATTTCCTAATATGAGTGGTTCTATCTATATAATTGCTAATTCCAAGAATTATGTTCAGATGAATAGTTTTTGGGGAGTTAAAAGAACCAGTAAAGAAATATTTTCACTATCTGATTGTTGGGCATTGCGGAGAGGAAAATTCAACCTTTTATCGTCTCGTAATTCAGGACTAATATGTAGTCATTTAATACAACCTGTTAGTGGCACACATTTGTGTGTTCCATTGTTTGCACAAGGCGAAATAGTTGGGATTTTACACATCGATGCACTTGAAGAAATCAGTCCAGAAGATCAACAAATTACTGAGATTATTGCTAGAACATTAGGCATTGCACTGAATAATTTATCGATAAAACAACGTCTAACCCATGATAGCTTGCGGGATGGGATGACCCAACTATTCAATCAAAGCTATATGCAAAGCATAACGGAACAAAGGCTAGCGGAAGCTGAAAGATCGGGACAACCTCTTAGTATTATTTTCCTTGATATCGATAACTTCAAATCTTACAACTCTCGCTATGGGCACGTAACAGCCAACATCGTTCTCCAAGGATTAGCAAAACTGCTGTTAAAATCTATTCGCTCTTTTGATATTCCTTGCAGATGGGGTGGTGAAGAATTTGTGATTGTGATGCCTAATATGACACTGGAAGCGCTCAGGAAGCGAGTAGAACAATTAAGGCTAGATATTGAACAAATGCAATTGAAGGACGGCGATCAGATTCTCCAAAGCATCACTGCTTCTTTTGGAATAGCTGTATCAGAACCAGGGATTACGGTTAAGGATTTGCTGAATCGGGCGAATCAAGCGATGCTTGAGGCAAAGCGAACAGGGAAGAATCGAGTTAGAGAGTATGTAAATACCTTTAATTGAAGAAGAATACAGAAATTCAGAATTCAGAATTTATAATACCGTAAGCGTTGAAATAAGCAACTCTTCAGTCTGCATTAAGTGTCAGTACAGCATGAAAATCAGAAACTTATAAATTTCCCGTATAAAAAAAACAACTCCCTGAAGATGTAGGAGTTGTCATTTTATATTCAAGTAGTTTTTAAAACATTCAGAATGGAGCGATGCCTAGGTTGGGCTGCGCCTACGCTAAACAGATGCTAGCCAAGATAGCAGCGATTATATAAAATACTCCAACCACTTGTAATTCTGACCAGCCAGTAAGTTCCAAATGATGGTGTAAAGGTGCCATTTTAAAGAGGCGTTTGCCTTTGCCATCGGGGCCCTTCGTGGCTTTGTAATAACTTACCTGTGCCATCACCGAAAGGGTTTCTACGAAGAAGATACCACTGAGGATGAACAGAACTACTAAGGTATTTGTCAATAGTGCTACAGCAGCTAAAGCTCCTCCCAGTGCAAGGGAACCAGTATCTCCCATAAAAACGCGGGCTGGGTTCCGATTATGAGCTAAGAAACCTAAGCATCCACCACTTAAAGCAGCACAGAAAACCATCAATCCTGGTGCTGTTGGTGCGACTATAGCACCTAATGCCAAAAGTGCGATCGCAACTGTTCCTGCTGCCAAACCATCAATACCATCTGTTAAATTAGTCGCATTACTTTCTGCAACTAGTACAAAACCGGCTATTGGCCAAAATAGGAATCCTAAAGGTAGTGTGAAGCTCACCCAAGGCAAAGCAATATTTGTAATATTAGAAGGTTGATTAAACATCAGCCATAGACAAAACACTGCGGCAAAACTCACCTGCAAAGCTAGTTTTGTCCGGGGAGATATACCTTTATTTGATTTACGGCGCAGAATTTGCCAATCGTCGAGCCAGCCAATCAATCCGTAGCTGATTGTCAAAGCCGAAACTGCAAGCACCTCTTTAGAAAAGTTAGACAATATGCAGGCAAGCAGCACAGATACAGGTATAAAAAATATACCGCCCATTGTGGGAGTGCCTGCTTTTTTTAGATGGGCTTGGGGCCCATCTTCGCGGATTATTTGTCCAGTTTTGAGTGCTTGAAGTAGGGGTATTACCCAATAGCCCACTACACCTGAACCCATAGCACACAAAAGTAGTGGCAGAGTTAGTGACATACTTTGCCAGGGTAGCCGATTGGCCATCGAATCCAAGAAAAATGCTGTTGTACCTAGCCCGACGGCTAATAAAGAGGCTAGAGCGATTCCAGAAATATTTAATCCTTGCTCAGGAGATAATTTAGCGTCCACAGAAGTTTCCCTTCACTCCACACTTAATAAAATTGAATACCAGGAACTAGGGATACTACCAAGTCCCTAACCCGAAAAGGCTAATCCTCAGCGATTCCTATATCATCATCATCATCATCGAGGTCGTAGCCAATTCCATCTTCCACACCCATTAGAGAGTCTATTCCCTCTTCGTTATCTCGAAAATCCGGTTCGTGAACGTCACGCGCGATAATCCGGCCATTGGTTTGCAACCAGTCCAACAAAGAGGACTCTGGCTTTAGGGGGATGACATCGGCTCGTTGGTTACGAGCTACTTCACGTAATGGAGAGTTCAACATATCGAGTGAGGACAAGAAAAGGTTTACGTAAGTTGACATTTAGAGTCTATCACTTGACACGGATTAATTTAGTTATCTTTTCAACCCTTTAGTTGATAAATCCGCACTCAGATAGAAATTTTTTTATTTAATAAGCATAAGGCTTAGTCAAGCGGTTCTTAGTAATTTTTATGGCTCTACATATATGTCCTTAATATCTTGTTTATGCTGATGGAAAGTGAGTGATTTTAGAGGTGACAGGCGATGATGGGAAAAGCGGCTCTTATCGATGCGATCGCTGGTACAAATCGCGGTCTACTAGCGACCCAAACACAGAAACAGGCTATCTTAGCTGCGATCGCTAATTTAGAAGACTTTAATCCTACACCCCGTCCGGTGGAAGCTAGTAATTTGCTAGATGGCAATTGGCGATTACTATACACCACTAGCAAGGCTCTTTTAAACTTAGATCGTCTACCTTTGTGCAAACTAGGTCAAATCTATCAGTGTATCCGGGTAGAGACTACCAGTGTTTACAACATAGCTGAGATTTATGGCTTACCTTTTTTAGAAGGATTAGTCAGCGTTGCTGCTAAATTTGAGCCAGTTTCAGATCGGCGTGTCCAAGTGAAGTTCGAGCGGTCTATTATCGGCTTACAACGTTTAATAGAATACAATTCTCCGGTAACTTTTATCCAACAAATTGAAGAAGGTAGAAAATTTCCCGGAATTGATTTTGTAATCAAGAGTGATAAACAGCAAGGCTGGTTAGATATCACTTATATAGATAACGATCTGCGGATCGGCAGAGGTAACGAGGGTAGTGTATTCATATTGAGTAAAACATAAGTATGTACCAAAATACTATTTGCGAATGAAGGTAAGCTATAACGTGTACCTTGTCAAGTAGGTTCTAATACCATTTTCAACTTTAGGTGGGGAGTAGGGGAGATGAGGGATAAAGAATAAATAATATTCAATGCCCAATCTCTAGTCCCCAATCCCCAGTCCCTAGTCCCCAGTCCCCAATTCAGACAAATAACTTAACAAAGACTCTAGCAACGACCTTCAGGTTGTAGAGTGAAATCAATTAGCCCTCTAGATTGGCGATTGATAACTAAAAGGGAAAATAATCATGGTTCAACGTGGTTCTAAAGTACGTATTCTCCGCCCTGAATCCTACTGGTTTCAGGATCTAGGAACTGTGGCTTCCATTGACCAAAGCGGCATCAAATACCCTGTAATTGTCCGCTTTGAAAAGGTCAATTACTCTGGTATCAATACCAACAACTTTGCCCAGGATGAATTAGTCGAGGTTGAAGCACCAAAGGCTAAAGCACCGAAAAAATAGCAGCAAAGCTACAAGGGGCTTGTTTGATGCGATGATGAAGGGTAGTCTTAAGTCTGAAGTATGAAATCTGAAACTTTCAGTTCATTCATTCTTCATCCTAGCCTACCCTAATCTATGAGAGCCGCCCTGCGGGTATTTACGGTTTCTCTTGGGTAGTAATACGAGCCATCTACGGCTATGTAAGTTACTACCCGATCTTTTCTTCCTCAATCCCTCAAATACATCAAAATTGCTTGCTTAATCAGCTTGAATGCCTGAACTGCCTGAAGTTGAAACAGTCCGAAGAGGTCTAAATCAATTGACCCTCAACCAAGAAATCACGGGTGGAGATGTGTTGCTCGATCGCACCATCGCCTACCCGTTTTCTGTCGGTGAGTTTGTTGATGGAATTAAAAAGAATGCGATCGCTACTTGGCATCGTCGCGGCAAGTATCTCCTCGCCGAACTCTCCTCATCTTCCCCTTCATCAACCGGCTGGCTAGGGGTTCATCTGCGAATGACCGGTCAACTACTTTGGCTGCATCGAGATGAACCATTACATAAGCACACGCGGGTTAGATTATTCTTTGGGGAACACCAGGAATTGCGGTTTGTTGATCAGCGTACCTTCGGGAAAATGTGGTGGGTTCCGCCTGGTGTTGCTGTAGAAAGTATTATGACTGGTTTAGCAAAGCTGGCAGCAGATCCGTTTTCACCCGAATTTACTGTCGAATATTTAGCTCTCAAACTGCAAAACCGTCGCCGTCCAATTAAAACTGCCCTCCTGGATCAATCTGTGGTGGCGGGATTAGGTAATATTTATGCTGATGAAGCATTGTTTAAAAGTGGAATTTTACCTGAAACTTTGTGTATAGATTTGCAGCTAAAGCAAATTGAGCCTTTGCGAACAGCCATCATTCAAGTGTTGGAAACCAGCATTGAGGCTGGTGGTACAACTTTTAGTAATTTTTTAAGCGTTCAAGGTACTAATGGCAACTATGGTGGTGTTGCCTGGGTTTATAACCGCGCTGGAGAACCTTGTCGAGTTTGTGGTACAGCAATTCAACGAATTAGGTTAGCGGGGCGATCTAGTCATTTTTGCCCCCAGTGTCAAACGCTACGGGGAGTTAGGAGTTAGTGTCGTAGCGTGTCAAGACTAAAATGTTGCAATAAATTTTTCTTCTTGTAGTGTGGGCATCTTGCCCGCACGGACGGGCGAGACGCCCATCCCACAAGAGGCAAGCAAAAAAATTGTGCATCAGACGTAAGTTAGGAGTTTTTACTTCTAGCTCAGAACTCTCTTAAAATGCAGATAAAAGAAGTTACGAATTTGAGAGAGGAACTTATGGCTGTCAAAAAGGGAGATATGGTTCGCGCTATCCGCGAGAAACTGGAAAACAGTCTGGAAGCAAAAGCCAGTGATAGTCGCTTTCCTTCTTATTTGTTTGAAACCAAGGGCGAAATTGTAGATGTCAAAGGTGATTACGCCCTAATTAAGTTCGGGAAAGTGCCAACACCAAACGTTTGGTTACGTGTGGATCAACTAGAAGAGTTTAAATAATAAAAAAGAATTCAGGAGTCAGAATTCAGCATTCAGCATTTATTCTGACTCCTGGATTCTTGTTGATAAAATCGCATCTTAAATTTATGTCTTCTTCTCCTAACTCCCCAATTGTCTGTAATTTACCCCGTGTCACCATCGTGGGTGCGGGTAGGGTTGGCAGTACTTTAGCCCAACGCGTTGCAGAGAAAAACCTGGCAGATGTAGTTTTACTAGATATTATTGCGGGAATGCCTCAAGGTTTGGCGCTGGATTTGATGGAAGCCAGGGGAATTGAAATACATAATCGCCAGATTATCGGCACAAATAATTATGCTGATACAGCTGGTTCTCAAATCGTGGTAATTACCGCCGGACTTCCCCGCAAACCAGGGATGAGTCGGGATGATTTGCTGAAAACCAATGCCAAGATTGTGGTGGAAGCGGCAAAAAATGCGATCGCTCATTCTCCCAATGCTATTTTTATTGTCGTCACCAATCCGTTGGATGTGATGACTTATTTAGCTTGGCAAGCAACTGGTTTACCACGCGATCGCATTATGGGTATGGCTGGTGTGTTAGATTCCGCCCGTTTTGAAACTTTCATTGCCCTAGAATTGGGCGTTTTACCCGCCGATGTCAAAGCGATGGTATTGGGTAGCCACGGCGATTTAATGGTTCCCTTGTCTCGTTACGCTACCGTTAATGGCATTCCCATCACTGAATTGCTGGATGCAGCCACAATTGAACGCTTGGTAGAAAGAACTCGCAACGGTGGCGCAGAAATTGTGGAATTGATGCAGACGGGAGGCGCTTTTTTTGCTCCGGCATCGGCTACTAGTGTGATGGTAGAATCGATTTTGCTAAATCAGTCGCGGTTGTTACCCGTAGCAACATATCTGCAAGGTGAATACGGTTTAGAAGATGTTGTGATTGGTGTTCCCTGTCGGTTGGGATGTGGTGGAATTGAGAGTATTTTAGAATTGACACTCAGTGATGAAGAAAGAGAGGCTTTGTATACTTCGGCTGAATCTGTGCGTCAAAATATTCAGCGATCGTAGGAAATAAATAATTCGTAATTCGTAATTCGTAATTCGTAATTTGTCGAAATAACTGTAAAAACAAAAGGCAGTAGGTTCACATCCTGCTGCCTTATTACCAATTAAATTAACGTGAGTTCGATGAACCTCTCCCTCCCAGCCTCCCTCTCCGAAACGGAAAGGGAGGAGCAAGGAAAAATTCAGCTTTTTGCTCCCCTCTCCGTGTCGGAGAGGGGTTGGGGGAGAGGTCAAATAAGACTTGTCGAACTCACGTTAAATTAATGATTGCAACACATCCTTGGGTAAAGACGCGATGAATCGCGTCTCTACAAATGGTTTATTTGTCGCATTCTTTTTTCAAATTGGTATTACAAATCAAATTGGGAAAACCTCTCTTTTTCTAGGTGAGAGGCTTGGAATTTTCCCCATTTCCTAGTAGGGAAGGGTTTGGGGGGTTAGGTTTGGAGTTAAGTTAACGGCGGGAATCCTGATCTGCGGGATCGCCATAAGGGTCTTCGCTGGCTGGGCGAACGTCACCAAACTCCCCTGTGTCTGCGGGATCGCCGTAAGGGTCTTCACTGGCTGGGCGAACTTTGCCGTAAGATGCTGGATCTGCGGGGTCGCCATAAGGGTCTTCACTGGCTGGGCGAACTTTGCCGTAAGATGCCGGATCTGCGGGATCACCGTATGGATCTTCGCTGGCTGGACGAACATTGCGATCGCGGAATTCGGTATTTTCAGCTTGATCGCTGTTCGACCCCAAGAGGAAATCTTTCGCCTTTCGCAAAAAGTAATTTACCATAATCCTTCTCCTGATTTAGTTTCGTGTCTCCCACGTGCGCGATCGGCGTTATCCTCCGGGAAACCCGCTTTAGATTTACACACGCTTCGCTATCTAGAGTGCTGGTGCTGCGGACGCAGTTATGCCAGTGAGATCACGACCTGTGGAACTCCGGTTATAGCCTTGGAATTGCTGATACTTTTGTGCCTCAGATTCGGGTACTCGAATTCCTTCTGCTGGTGGAGTTACCCAGTGAGCGCGATGTTCAGCATCGCGGTAGTATACACGCCCGTTCTTGGAAAGATAGTACTTACCCTCTGCTCCTTCTTGGGGAGCATTTTTATGTTGGTTGTACATGTAGTAAAGTGCGGCTGCTCCAGCCAATATTGCCACTTTTTGTCCTGTACCCATTCCTTTCTTAACTTCGGGTTGGTTTGTGGTGCGATCGCTCACTGTTCTACCAATGGTGTCATCAACAGGTGGTGGAACTGAAGCCTTTTGCGAACCGCCTCCGCAGCTACTCAGCAAGGGTACCATTAGTAATGCCGAAAGCAGCACTGCAAATAGACGCGAAACTATTTTACGTTCTTTAAATATTGTGTTCATCGGATTTTGTCATCACCTGTATTTTCTAAAAGCTTTGCTGTTGCAAAAACAAAGTTGGAATTCCTGTTATTTCGCCTCGAATTGAAAAAACATATACCACTTAATTTACAACTGCATAGCTAGAGCGTTTCATTTGTAATGATGATCGATTTTCTCAAGTATTCCATCCCGCCTTTGAGAGAAACAGCATTCATCCCAAGGAAATATCTTATTGATTTTTTCTGAATCTATTTGGCTGAAACGCTGAAATATTCAGCAATTTCTCGGTTATTTTTTCTGAATAAATAATTTACAAAGATACAGCTACTATGATGATCTTTGTCAAAAAATACACTCAATATGACATCAAAAAATACAGCCCAAACTAGCACTCGTCTCCTTTTGGCTCTGTGGGATTTGGGAGGAACGCAGCAGGAAGTTAAGAAGGGTCAACTCACTAAGCGAATTGTATCTAAAAGTCAGAAGGTCGCAGATTATCAGGGTTCATTTGAAGAGTTACAGAATCAGGGTGCGATCGCAATCTCCAAAAAGGGATATTCTCTGACATCTCCCAAGGGTTTAGAGGTATTGGGTGAGGGTTTGAGGAGTGGCAAGTTTAAGTTTGAAGGGACGATTGTCGGTACTTGGGCGGCGAATGCGTTGTTGCGGTGGATTAGTCAGATTGATGTTGCTGTAGTTAGTGCAGATGTACCAGTTAATGGGGTTAAAGGTGCGATCGCATCTTACGACGAATTTAAATCTGTGGCGTTGGAAGTCTACGACAAGTTGAACTATGAGTACAACTTTAATAATCTAGTGCCAATTTATCGCATTAGAAGAGGAATTGGCGATCGCGTGAGTCGTACAGAGTTTAATGATTGGCTAATAGAAATGCAAGCTAACGATATTTTACAGTTGCAAGGTGGAACTGTAGAAGATAATGCAAGCGACAAAATAGAAGACTCTATTAGTACCCAACTTAATGGACTACGCTGCTACGCGATACGTTTATAACCTTAAACTTTGTTCCGACTCTTCACACATTAACTACCCAAAATTATGGTTACTAATACATCTACCATTGACGAACTGATTAGAAATCAAAATCCATTTGCAGGGCATATTGTTGTCAGACCACAACAAATATGGGGCAAAAGCTTTCCTGATGTACCTTCAATTAATGCTCATGCTTCTGATGCCGTTTTTGAAGCAATCGAAAAAATTCGTCAAGGACAACGTGAAACTGTTGGTATCACAATTGCATCTGAAAAAGGTGCTGGGAAGAGTCATATTATTAGTCGGATTCGTCACCGTCTACTAGTGGAAGATGGCAGCTTATTTATCTATATGAGTAAATATGATAACTTAAATCAAATTAAGTCTCAATTTTTGCAAAGTGTTGCTTCTAGTCTTAGAGCTTTTGGTAGTCAAAAAGTGATGCAGTGGCAAGAAATTGCAGCAGCTTTAATTAACGAAGCCAAATCATGGGAATACACTCCACAACAGTATATTAGTCAATATCCAAATTGGTTTAGTAAATACTCAAATAAATTCCTTGAGCAATTGACAGAACTTATTCTGCTAATCAAGCCTCAAATAACTAACCCGTACATAGTAAAAGCAATTTTGTGGACACTTTCTACAGCCCATGCTAATTACGCAAATTATTGGCTATCAGGCTTGGAACTAACACAGGCTCAAGCTGATGCAATGGGACTACCAAATCCTAAAAATGAATACAGAGAAGCGGAGGCATTAAATACTGTTCGCCAAATTATAGATTTAACTAGCGATTACAGAATACCTGTTATTTGTTTTGATGAATTAGATAATTTGGAAATTACAGAATCTGGTTTTACAACAGTCCAGGTTATCGCTGATCTAGTTAAGGATATGTATAATAGTTTGAAAAGGGGTGTTTTTCTGCTGACAATGTACCGTGAGACTTGGGAGGAGCAAATTAAGCTGCTACCACAAGCTGAAGCTGTTATGGATAGATTAGTCAGCAATCAAGTTGAGCGGAGACCAATTCGGCTAAATTTTTTAAATCCTGATGATGTCATTTCCATAGTTCGTCAGTGGTTACAAGAGTTTTATCAAGAAAATCAACAAACACCTCCTCATTCACTCTATCCATTTGATGAAAATAAACTCCGAGAACTTGGGAGAGAAAGACCTACTGTTAGATCAGTTTTAAAATGGTGTGCAGATAATTTTGTGCCTAATGAGGATATTATTGATGATCCTATGAAACTAGGAAAAATTAATACAGCTACTATCGCGACAAGGACATATACAACAATCCATCCAGTTAAACCATACTTTAATAGTGAGTTGGAAAATGTACAATATTCTATTGATTCATTAATAGAAGAAGAAGCAACAATTGTTGATGCTCTTTGGCTAGGTTTCAATAGTTTAATAGGTGAAACTATAGAGGGAATCACAATCGAATCAATAGAAGAAGTAGAGCCTAGTTCAGCAAATAATGGCTTTATGGATTTCAAAATTATCGGCAATTGTAGAAAAGTGAGGATTGGAGTAGATGTAGTTCAGCAAGACTACAATGTTATAGGTGCTGCCTTGGGACGACTAATCGATTACAAAACATTTGACCTAACTCGCGGTTGCTTGGTGCGTTCAAAGAAAATTAGTTCAAAAGCAGTATTAGCCAGAGAACGTTTGAAAATACTGTTAAATGAAAAAGGTGGAGAGTGGGTAGGCTTGCAAAGCCAAGATATTAAACCTCTCTTAGCGGTATTATTCGTTTACTATAACCGTGAAAGTTATGAACTCACAGAAGAACAGATTTTTGAATTTATTGATCAAAAGAAACTAGCAATCAATAATCCTTTGATTCGAGAAATTCTCAGCGATCCTTCTGGGCAAGAACCTACTAATTTAAGTGATGATGGATTACCTATTAGTATTCCTCAGCCTATTGCTAATGCTGATAATATTGATCTAAATATATAACTACTTAGAAATGAATCAGCAGTTTTCAATTCCAACAGCGCTGTGTCTATCTGTCCCTGATATTGAAGCTTTAATACAGGGGCGAACAATTGTAGCTTTACCCAAGATGTTTATTCGTCCTGGGCAGAGATTTGCACTTTATCCTGCTGATTCTTCAGTTTCAATTAAAGCTTGGGCTAAATGTGAACTTTGCCAAATTTTAGATGAGACTAAGCCATTAGATATTTTGTCTAAATTAACAATATGGACACCAAAAGTATTAAAGGAGATACTACAGAAACAACAGTATCTTTTCCTGACTTACTTGCGCGTCTATCACTTACCTCAGTTACAAGAAATACCAGTCAATCCCAATATTCAGGAAAAGCTAGGAAAATTTGTTAGTTTACCTAATTCTCTAACGGTTTCTGAAGCCCAACCCGTAATAAACGATCGCACCTTCACCCAACGCAAACACCAATTAGAAAAGCTAGAACCCCCGCTACATCCTGAATTGGAAGAATTGCAGAGTGCGATCGCATCCCTAACCATTAGCCAACCAGCAGCGAAACAATTAGACGACGACATCAAAGCCTTTTTGGGTTGGAGTAGTGATAAACCAACAAATCCATTAGATTTAGACTTATCTTGGATTCAGAAAATTGCTAAAGTTGGGAACTCTAGCGACGGACATACATTTGAAAAATTAGTTCGTAAAGGATTACTAAAATTAGGCTTTACAGGTTCAGGTTTGAATCCAGATGCAACGGGTGGCGCAGGAGGGATGGATTTTTACACTGAACAACCTTATCCAATAGTAGGAGAGTGCAAAGCAACTAAAACTGAAAAAGTTACTGATGGTACACCTGCACAGTTATTAAAAATAGGTATGAACCATCTTGGTAAATTTCAGTATGACACTTCTATTAAATTAATTGTAGCCGCCGGAGAACTAAATTTTTTCGCATCAAGAACAGCTACCGAAAATCAAATGAATGTTATTAGCCCAGAAACTCTACAAAAACTAGTTGAACTGCAAGCACACTACAAAAATTCTATCAATTTGTTAGAACTAAAAGAGTGTTTGCAACAAGCTCCCTTTGGTTTAGCTGAAGATAAAATTAATATTTATATCGATAAAGTTGAACAATCTATAAGGTTGCGATCGCACATTATCCAGCTTGTAAAAAATTATCTACAAAACTCAGGTATAGAATCTGCTGGTGTTGAAGCTCTACATGGTGCGTATTTCGGCTCACATCCGCCACAGCCAATAAAAACAGCAGAAATGCACGAAATTCTGATAGAACTTTCCTCACCGTTAACAGGCTATTTAGGACGAATAAGAGGCAGTGATTGTAAGAGCGATCGCTTTTACTTTCTCCGCGATTTACCTATTAACTAAAAGTAGCAAAATATCATCTACAGGCAAATCTAATCCATCAGATGTAATTAACTCAATTTCAAAAAATAGTTGCCCATTATCTCCAAAGTCCCCTTGAATCATATTGTGCCAGTTGTGCCTGTTTCATTTAAACAGAATACACAATGTCTACTATTTGAGTATTTTTCAAGGGATTTTTTATGAGCTTGCATTTTATCCACATCAATTAAGTAATCACCACTATCTGGCTCTACTGCAATATACCAGCCATAGTGTTCCTGAATCAAATCTGGACGCACACGCTCAAAAATTACCCGACAACGCCGATAAAATACTTCATCTTCAGCTTTGCGTCTAGCAAGTTCTTCTGGTGATAAAGTCCGTTCTGGAAAAATTCTACCCCGACGTGCAGGTTGTTTTGCAGTTGATTCAGTCATAGTATTAATCCTACTTATTGATGCTGCCTTAACTTTATTTTATGGGAAGCAATAAAGAGCGATCGCACAACCCACCGCAGGTATCACTATTTCCCTCAGTATATTTTATTTATAGTGATAAACTTTACAGAAAATTCATACTTAGCCACTGTGTAACTTCATTTACATAAGCTAGTAGTTTTTGTACTGTCGAAGAAACACATTATACTTACTACACTGGTGTTCATTAATAACCAACCTGTACCAAGTTCAAAACTTAGGTTAAATGACCCATGTATTATCAAATTTGGAATTTCTTTCTTAAAGAAGATAAATACATTTATTGGAAAGAAAAAATAAAAGTTAACAAAAATTTTGACAAAGTTACATGGCAAAAGATTATTGATTTTTTGTTTTTAGTAGAGCAAACTTTCCAATTGAAAAGTCAACTAGCAGAAACCGATAGCCTTGAGCCTTTTCTCAAGTTAGCAACAGAAAATGGTTACAATTTGACCGCAGAAGAACTTGCTTGGTTTCTAATTACCAGAAGACAGATTTGGGATCTTTTTGATTTTGCACAAAAAACGCCATCTCTCAAAGAAGAATTGCTCATAGCGAAAGATCCGCAGCAGTTTGTCAACATCGCTGCCGAAAATGGCTATTACTTTTCTGTGGAAGAGTTAGCTTGGCTTTTAACTGAAATCAAATCATCTTCCGAATTAGTATCTATTAACAACAGCGTTGGAGAGATTCTCACAGTATCAAGCTACGGCAGAATTGAAATAGGATACTGGATTTGGCTAGCAGAAGACTGGGGAATTGTGCCACCATTCTGTCATCGGGATAAACCAGATAATTTATTATCTGGAGATACCAACAATCCTTTTTTACTCGATCGCTGTTTCCTACCCAAGAGCTATTTTAATCAACGCCTCTTGGTAAGTAGTAATTCATAATGATTGTACGCACAGTAGCTAATGTAAATACAGCAGAATTCAGAATTCAGGAGTCAGGAGTAAAAAGATCCTCGACTTTTTAAGAAGTCGGTGGTCTAAGCCTCTAGACGTGGCTGCGTCTAAATTACCGCTATAAAACAATATGGTTCAGTTAAGGGCTAATAGTGCAAAATCGTGGGTTTTCGAGACGGCGATAAATCGCCGTCTCTACAAGTGTTTTAGTCTTATCTGAACTGTATTGAGCTATAAAATTTATACAAATTTGAAAAAAGAATGCGACAAATAGGCCATTTGTAGAGACGCGATTCATCGCGTCTTTACCCAAGGATGTGTTGCAATCATTAATTGAATTGGTATTAATTACGAATTACGAATTACGAATTATACAGTGAAGCATCCTAGACGGAAGATAAAACTTCTATCTAGGATGCTTCACAATAAAAATTGTTGCTGATACAACAATTCTGGAGAAAATGTGATATTTAGACTAGAGCTATCAGCTAGCAGAAACGGTTAAATTGCCGGGTTTCTGAAGATCACCTTGCAAAACCACACCTCGCTGATTGGCATGGATATGACGCAAAATTTTGTAAATTTCCTCAACTTGCTCTGATGCGCCTGCCTTTTCGGCAAGTTCCTCAAGAGAAATGGGATTTTTTTCTTTTTGTAAGACTGCTACCACTCGTGTTTGCAAATCGAGAATGGAGGCGGCAGCTTTTTTACCAGCTTCTACCCCTGGCTGATGGTAGGCGTTGACGTTAACTAAGCTAGCGTATAAACCAACAGCGCGTTCATACAAAGCAATTAATGCCCCTACAGTTCGGGGGTTAACTTGGGGAATGGTGACTGTAATGGAATCGCGGTGATTTTCATATAGCGCTTGTCGGGTTCCTTGGAGAAAACCGGAAAGATAATCGCCTGATGTCACTCCCGGATCTATTTCAGTGGATGGGCCCTGACGATCTTCCAACACTTCAACGAAGGTAGCAAAGAAATTCGCTACACCCTCACGCAACTGCTGGACGTAAGCGTGTTGATCTGTTGAGCCTTTGTTGCCATAAACGGCGATGCCTTGATGGACAACTTTGCCGTCTAAGTCTTTTTCCTTGCCCAAGGATTCCATCACCAGCTGTTGCAAATAGCGACTGAATAAAAATAAGCTGTCCTTGTAAGGTAGGACAACCATATCTTTTTCGCCTTTTCCATTACCTGCAAAGTACCAAGACAAAGCAAGCAAGGCTGCTGGGTTATTTTTCACATCTGGGACGCGGGTAGCGTCATCCATTTCTTTTGCACCATCTAGCATGGCGCGAACATCAATGCCCTGCAATGCGGCTGGTACTAGCCCCACAGCAGACATTTCTGAAGTGCGTCCTCCTACCCAGTCATACATGGGAAATCTGGCCAGCCAACCTTCGTCTTTAGCCAATTTATCGAGGTTGCTATCAACGCTGGTAATTGCTACCGCATATTGAGCAAAATCCAAATTGTGTCCGGCATAAGCTTTTTTAACTTCAATCATGCCGTTGCGAGGTTCCGGTGTTCCCCCAGATTTGGAGATCACCAATACCAAAGTGCTGGCGAGGGTATTTCGGAGATGATTGATAACGCGATCGATACCTGCTGGATCGTTGTTATCGATAAAGTGAAGTTTCAGGGGCGGGAAATCAGGAGCGAGAGCTTCCGCGACGAATTGGGGCCCGAGGGCGGAACCACCAATGCCAATGGAGATAATATCCGTGAAGCGGCTTGCTCTGGGAGGATGAATAGCACCTGTTTGGACTTTTTCCGCAAAGGCTTCGATTAGTTCTAGGGTTTGGACTATTTCTTGTGTAAGTTCTGGAGTTGGCGCTAAATCAGGATTTCGCAGCCAGTAGTGTCCAACCATGCGGTTCTCGTCGGGATTTGCGATCGCACCCTTCTCCAGTTGAGCCATATCCGCAAACGCCTTGTCAAACTTCGGCCGCAACGAATCCACGAAAGCATCATCGAACCGCATTCGACTTATATCTAAGTACAGTCCCAATCCCTCGTGGAAATATAACCAGTTTTGGTATCGTTGCCAAAGTGCCCTAGCATCCATAGGGAAATCTCAAATAAAGTGTTTTCTCAAAAACCAGTTTAATGTAAGGTTATAGCGATCCCTGCCTAGCCTTATACAGTTTACAGTTTTAAGTGTTCGCTTGACTCTTCACTTTAAACATCTGGCATAGGGATGACACGCAGAAATTTCACAATTTCACCCCTAATTTCTATACCAATCAGGTAATTGTCTAGGGTGAAGCGGTGAAAAATGCCTTCACCATCAAGCTGTCGCAGTTCTTTTAAATCAGTCAGTTGCCACTTTTGGGCTAACTCAATAAACACAAAATCATGTACCCGCTCGTAGGCGGCAGGTTCTAAATTTTTCAGGTCTAGTAAAAAAGACCGTGCATAGCGCATTTCCAGACTCACTAGGCGTTACCTTAACCAAAACTTGAGGGACACCAAAAGAGTGCTGCTGAATCAGAAAAACATCAACAGTCTTACCGCTTCTTCATGGGTTAAGATATCCCACGGTTGCTGCGATCGCTTAACTTGTTGTATCGCTTTAAGCATATAAAAGTCACAATGTAAAGCTTCGAGAACATCCCAAATGTCTTGCAAATCGTCATCGGCTAACTGCTCGATTAAGTGATGCATTCTCAGTCGCAGCAAATTCATACGTCAACTATTCCCTACCAGCAAACACCAACAATAAATAGTATTCCCACAAAATTAGCTATGCTCAAGCTACGCTAAAATTTATTCGCCCAGTGAAGAGGAAGAGGGGCAGGGGGAGCAGGGGAAGCAGGGGAAGATAAGGAGGACAAGGAAAATAACTATGCCCAATTCCCAATGCCCAATGCCCCATGCCCCATGCCCAATGCCCCATGCCCAAATAAATAATTTAATATGGTTGACTATCTCATTTTCTTAGCCATTTCTACAGCACTTTTTGCTCTATTCGGTCTAGGACTCAATTTACAGTGGGGTTTTACGGGGTTAATTAACTTTGGTCATATTGCTTTCATGACCCTGGGAGCATACACAACGGTGTTGTTAAGCTTAAAGGGCGTACCCCTACTGATATCGGCAGTGGCTGGGGCAATTGTCGCCGCCTTGTTGGGTTTGATAATTGGTTTTGCAACTCTCCGCTTACGGGAAGATTATCTAGGAATCGTCACCATTGGTACGGGCGAATTAATTCGTTTGGTGGTCAATAACCAGGAATTACCTGTAGGTGACACCTGGATTTCTGGGGCGTTTGGTGTGCAAAGTTATCCCATACCCCTATCCACAGAGCCGAGTTTGTTTGTCAGATTAGTGATGATTGGGTTGTTAACGCTGCTAGCTGGCATAACTTTTTTTACGTTATGGCGATGGATTCGTACCACCCAAATATCTCGGACTACTGATTTAGGTAAAAAGACAACTAGCAAACAAGAATTTATATCCCGCTTGGTTGTGGGAATTGTGTTAGCAGCTTTGGCGGCAGCGATTTATGTTTCCGGGGTGATTGGACTGTATAATTACAACCCAAAAGCGGGTTTAATGCTGGTATTGCTGTTGGTTTTAGCATTTGTATACTGGCGCTTAGAAATTTTGGTGCGATCGCCTTGGGGTAGAATTCTCAAAGCCATCCGCGAAGATGAAGAAATTCCCAAAGCACTGGGAAAAAATGTCTTTTGGTATAAATTACAATCTCTCATGTTAGGGGGTGCGATCGCAGGTATCGCTGGTGCTTTCTTTGCTTGGCAACTCAGCGCCATTTACCCTGATAATTTTCAACCACAGATCACCTTTGACACTTGGATTATGGTGATTTTAGGCGGTTCTGGTAATAATGTTGGCACAATCTTAGGGGCGGTAATTTTCTTTGCTTACGATGCGCTAACGCGGGAAGTCTTACCCAGAATCGTTACCCTTGATGAAGCACGTTTGGGCGCATTTCGGATCATGGTAATCGGACTAATTTTGATGGTACTGATGATTTGGCGTCCTCAAGGTATCTTAGGGAAAAAGGAGGAACTCACCCTTGGTAAATAACCAGTCATCGCCACTTCCCCTTTTGGTAGCCACTGGACTTTCTAAAAGCTTTGGTGGTGTCAAAGCAGTTAATGAGGCGAGAATCGAAGTTGCTAAAGGCAGTATTACGGGCTTGATTGGCCCCAATGGTGCTGGTAAAACCACTTTGTTTAACTTGCTCTCAAACTTCATTCGCCCAGATAAGGGACGAGTAATTTTTGATGGTGAACCGATTCAAAACTTGCAACCATATCAAATCGCCCAGCAGGGAGTAATCCGTACTTTTCAGGTTGCACGCACTCTCTCGCGGTTGTCGGTGTTAGAAAATATGCTGCTGGCGGCGCAAAAACAAACGGGTGAAAATTTTTGGCAAGTGCAGTTGCAACCGCATATTGTCGCTAAGGAAGAAAAGCAACTGCAAGAGCGAGCAATGTTTTTATTAGAATCAGTGGGCTTGGCAAAAAAAGCACACGATTATGCTGGTTGTTTGTCTGGTGGACAACGGAAACTGCTGGAAATGGGACGGGCGCTGATGACTAATCCCAAGTTAATTTTGTTGGATGAACCCGCAGCTGGGGTAAATCCGAGACTGATTGATGATATTTGCGATCGCATTATCACTTGGAATCGCCAAGATGGGATGACCTTTTTGATTATCGAACACAATATGGATGTTGTTATGTCCTTGTGCGATCGCGTTTGGGTACTTGCCGAAGGGCAGAATTTGGCTGACGGTACACCAGCAGAGATTCAAAGCAACCCCAAAGTTTTAGAAGCTTATTTGGGAAAATAGTTTATGAGCTAAAAATTTATTTACTAATTAAAACCATAGATACCCAACTTCTTTGAGAAGTTGGGTATTTAGCAATACGGTTTGGATAAGGTTTTTTGATGACACACCGCTAATCGCAAAGACGCGATAAATCGCCGTCTTTACAAGAATCAGTCCTTTGTAGAGACGGCGATT
>NZ_JBDNJQ010000095.1:0-31993 GCF_051172895.1 Nostoc sp. CALU 1950
ACCTTTATCTTGGGGTTTCCCCTTCTTTTTTGCTACCCCATCTCACATAAGGCGTATACTTGTGTAAAATGAAAAATGTAGCTAATTTTTATTCATACATAGCAAGCTTTGTAGCAATTATTCCTGCTAGAAACGGATATTCGTGATGAAGCCATGATTACTGAAAATGATGATTCAGTCGATGCAGTGAATGAACTAGTGAGAAAAATCTTTATTAAAGAAACCCAGCTAAAAATAGCCCAAGAATCGAATCTCATTCAGACTGCTGAAGCGTTACAAAACCAACTATTCCAATTACAACAAGAATTGGGAGATAGTTCAGACACACAATTGCAATCATTAATGAGCTTGTGAAATGCTTACGACGGTAACTGAGCTTCTTGTACTGAACGCAGTCGAAGTGTAAGCTATACCCTACGCTAAAATATGATGTTCCCATTCTGAAATAAGGGCAATTGAATCGCTTGTAACTGTTTGGCGTTATCCAAATTCGACAAGGAAATACCCAGCAACCTAATACTCCGGTTTTCCAGATCAATCGACTCAAACAGTGTTTTAGCTATCTCAAAAATCGTAGATAGTTCGCTGATAGGAGCAAGCATTGTCTTACTACGGGTTAACTGCTGATAGTCAGAAAACTTGACTTTCAGGGTTAACGTGCGGCCTCGCGTTTCATGCTGCTCTAACCGTTGCTCCACAATTTGGGCAATCTGTTCGAGTTCTTGTAACATCTGGCTGATATCACTTAAGTCTTGTGCAAACGAGGTTTCTGCACCAATGGACTTGCGAACCCGATTCGCCTCAACTGGGCGGTCATCTTCTGCCCTGGCAATCTTGTAGTAATAATGACCTGCTTTACCAAAATGGTGTGTTAACTCAGTCAGCGATGCCTGCGGCAACGTCAGAGACGAACGCTCTTTCAAATCTGCCCCAGTGTGAATGCCGAGTGAGTGCATCTTCGCCGCCGTTACCTCTCCAATGCCGTGGAACTTTTCAATCGGCAGTTGTTCTACAAAGGCGATCGCTTGCTCTGGCAAAATAACCGTCAGTCCGTTAGGCTTATTCTGCCCTGATGCCATTTTTGCAAGAAACTTGTTAATTGACACACCTGCGGTTGCCGTCAATTTCGTTTCCTGGAAAATCGCAGTTTTGATGTGTCTTGCGATAGTAGAAGCGTAGGGGATATTTTGTCGGTTCTCAGTAACATCCAAATATGCCTCATCTAGCGCAACCCCTTCCACTAAATCACTGTAGCGTTTGAAGATAGGGTGGATTGCTGCGGAAATCTCTCGGTAAACGTCGAATCTCGGTCTGACAAATATCAGTCCGGGGCATCTAGCGATTGCTGTTATTGAAGGCATCGCAGAGTGAACGCCAAACTTACGAGCTTCATAACTGGCTGCTACAACTACGCCTCGCTGATTCGGGCTGCCACCGACTACTAACGGTTTACCGGGCGTAGCTAGGGTTGTCCCTCTGTTCCACCGATGCGTAGAAGGCATCCATATCAACGTGAACTATTTTCCTGGTTCTAGCGACAGATTCTTGTCCCAAGGGTAGCTCCACTACAAGCAGTCTCGTTTTTCACACCATTTTCAATGCAAATTAAATCCTAAATTAGAAATTCTATAGTACACTAGCACTAGTTTGAGCCAAATTTTGTATATCTGCAAATTATTTAAAGCTTGCTTGAACTTTCTACTATCAGCCCCGATTGGTTTTTCGGGCTTTTATGCGTACAAAAAGCTGTTTCGATACCATGATAATACTGAAAGCGAATCTACTACGTATTTTAAAATATAAGTATTACTTAAGCTCAAACCTTCAATCTGTTATTTGACTGTAGATGTGCTATTCTCAACTCAAAACCTCAACCCAGGCAGAATAGCAAATTTTTTCGGAGTTAGAACGTTAGGTATTGCTAACTTATGCAGAAATTTGTACAAGAAGTGAATGAAGATGGCGATATCTACTCACAACTGATGGCAATTAGCCAAAAGTCTATTGAGAACGCACATTACGAAACGGCCTATCATGCTTTGTGTGCCGCCCTGCACTATGCCCAAGATATTGGCGACGAGCATTGTCTAAAAGCTGTGTCAGAAGCAGCGAAAGCACAATCGGATTGGATTGACGCTCACGCTCCAAAACATAGGTTGTCAAGTCAGTCTACTATTTTACGCCAAGGTGTCAGCCTATATGACACGCTTCGCAGACAAGCAGCTACGCGGGCACTGCTTGTAAGAAGTAAAAAATAATTAAGCCTGAAAAATTTTCGTAATTCCTGAAAACCCTATTAATCAACATTTTAATTGGCCATTACCCCAAATTAGACATTGACCCCAGATGGACGTATTTATTAATTGATAAAATTCGTAATAAATTGGCTGTAGTGTATGTGTTGACAAAAAAATGGGGTTCTTAAGGGGGTGTAGACTCTCCCAAATAGATGTATACACCGGACACTATCACCAGAAATAAATAAGCCCGCCACCCCCAATTCGTCTACTCAACAAGAATTACAGGTAAGCGAGAATACCTTAGACTAAGCGAAGTGTGATTGCTCCTCGATGCCGCCGCTTATCGCAAAGCGCGTTATTCTCACCGTGATAATTCTACACTTATGCTGATGATGTTCCGCCACGGTTTAAGGGTGGGGAAAACTGTTAACTTATACGTTCTTCAAAGCTTTACGTTTTATCTCGTAGTCAATCACTAAACGAGCAAACCAAACAACGCTCTGTCATATTACAGGAAAAGAGCTTTTTATTTGACCTAATCAGGAGGTTATCTTTTAATCTTTATTCGACCTACCCACAAGTCTCGCCTCCTTTAAGACTACGACTTTTTCAGTCATATTTGGCGCTGAAAATCCTAATCACAGTACAGAAAGATTATGAATAACATCTGTGCGATTACGGTCGAATAAGTTTTGACGACAACCGACGTAACAAGCCTGTTCTCATTGAACTTATAGTTTTCGACACAAATGGGCATAGGAACCAATATTGAAGAAGAATTCAGCTATTCTGAATTCAGGAGTCAGAATCAACACGCTCGATAGCGCAGCGTTAGCGACGCAGGAGCGTCTGACTTGCTAACGCTTCTCTACGAGACGCTTCGCCAACGCGAACGCTATCAGTCGGGGATTCAGACCCGCCACTGAATTGTTGCACCACCAAATTTTCAATTTGGTGGGGGTCTTAAACCCAATTATTCAGACGCTCGCAGACTCGCTCTAAGCGAAACCATGCCGTTGGCGTTCGCGGAGCGTGTCGCAGACAAGCCTGTCGAAGAGAAGGCTTTACGCTGCGCTATCCGCCAGCGATGCACTGAGCCTGTCGAAGTGTCGCACAGAAAACATTGCTGAATTCTGACTCCTGACTCCTGAATTCTGTTTGATAAATCAGTCTTTTTAATGATCTTTAGGGCAAGAGTTTATGAATAGCTACAAGGGAGAATTTACCCTAGATAACCTCGTTTTTAACGCTAATGTAAAGGAATTTACGCACCAGATTAGCGACATCTATGGATTAAGCAACCAAGGGACAATTTCCCAGAAAGAGGCTTATACCCAGATTCAGGTCTTATTTGAAGCACTCAAGCGTTCCAAACAGGAACTTAGAATTGGCGAAAACTCTTGACAGTGCAATGCCAAAGACTAATAAAATCGCCGCGCTCTTGAGAGAACGGACTAGTACGACCTTTACCCTTGAGCCGAATTCGACTGCCTGGTTTTGCACCTGCGGGAATACGGACGTTGATTGTTTCTTCGTCGAGTTGTAAACGCTTCTGGACACCGTGAAATACTTCAGAAAATGTGAGTGCGATGCCTGCGGCGGGCTACGCCTACGCAGCTTCAGTATCCGGTGCAGGAGCTTGAGAACGAAATCCCCCATTAAAATCATCAAAGCCACCAGTGGAGGTTTTACGTCTCGTTCGACCCAGCAAATCGTTGATAAACGAATCAAAATCGCCATACTGATCGAAGTCGCTCGTCGCAACATTAGTTCCGCTAGGTGTCGGCGCTTCATTGTAACCAGGATTATTCCAGTGCTGACCAAAGCGATGGTACTTTTGCCGCTTCTCTGGATCGGAGAGTACTTCATTCGCTTCGTTCAATTCTTTGAACTTTGTTTCTGCATCATTGTCTCCAGGATTGAGGTCAGGATGATATTTGCGGGCAAGCTTGCGGTAAACCCGTTTGATTTCTTCAGTCTTTGCGGTTTTGCTTACTCCCAAAATGGCATAGTAGTCTTTAAAATCTGTTGTAGTTGGCATCAGTTACCTCTTGTTCACGTAGCGGCAATTTAGGAGAATTGCAGGTTTTTTGCGGTGGGTGTATTTTCAGTTAGAGATAAGTTGCAATTCAATCATGCTAACAATTCCTCTCACGAAGTCTAGGGAAGCTTCGCACTTTTTCTTTCAAAGCGATGACTGCGTTTCCAATAAGCAAAGCCACTAGCAATAATCATCACAAAGGCAGGTGCCGCAAGCCATAACCAGAAACCAGGAAGTAACTTGATTAATAGAAGCTTACTATCAGAATTAATACCATTAGGTAACGCAAACCAATATGTTGAGATTGTGCCTGTTATGCTTTGAATCATAATGCGAGAAAAATTTTGAACCATAAATTAGAAAAAACTTAACGAAAATTCAGGCTTATGCGCCAATCACAAAATAAAACTTTGCATTCATACATGAGTGAGAGTTGAATTTCTGAATCATAACTAGAGAATGAGTTGAAAAAACACAATTGAACAAAACTTGCACAAAAAATCCCTGAGAAAATTGCTCTAACTTAAACTTTCAATTCAAAATATGATTCAAATGCCCATGTTATGGTTCAAAACTTTTGTTTTAGTAGATATCTGAGTAAAAATAAAATATTTCGTTGTCCAAGCGATCGCTCAACAACAGAGCGATCGCCTACTCAAATCGTAGTTGAATAATAATTAAGCCGAAGGATTGATACGAACGTTGCTCTTATCAGTCTTTTTATCCCCTACGCGATAATCATTATTAGTAAAAAACTCGAATACTAAAAGTGAACTATAAACTGGATGCTCATTTTTGAAGCATATCATAAGTGAAAATCTCATTTTTTATTTCAAATCACACCTGTAAAGCCTACAATAATTGAAGTCAAAGCAGAAACTATTGAGAACTTGTATTTTTTATGTAGAAAAAATTTACAGGAATACCAATAAAGTGGATTAGCCAACCAGCCAATAGCCGGCGCTTGAAGAAATAACAATCCAAGTATTCCCCCAATCGTAGCTTCAACCCCCTTCATGATATAAGTTGAACCTGTGTGTATTGTCTTGGGTTCGATTATCTCAAAAGTTAGTGCTGGCAAGCTAAGTGCCATTATATAATAAATAAATAAAGATATTCCTAATAAAAACAAGGGTTGTGTTAAGAAAGATACTTTTTTCATCAGTTGGATTCTATACAGAGTTACTCGGCTATTCAAGATAAGATGAGAACAACATTGAAAGTGCAAAACTCCCGATAAATATCAACGTAGATAAGTTTGTATCTTGAGTTTGATGGGCTTCCGGTAGAATTTCTTCAACGATCGCCACCATTAAAGTACCTGTTGTAAATGCAAGTACAATTAACTTGGGTAGATCAGTTTGTCCGCGCAACCCCCAATAGCCCAGCGTCGCGCCCAGCCAAGCAGGGATAAGAAACGCCGCAAGTAACCAAAATCGCTGTGTTCGCGGCATATTTTGACTCTTAAACTCTGCGTTGGTGACAAATCCTTCAGGAATGTGAGCCACAACTCTCCCCGATGTCAGGATCACCCCTAGATGAGGTACGATGTCTGCGACGGGCTACAAGTCCTAATGTTTGTTTTGATGACGGTAAGGCTTCAGCAATCATTGCTCCCATGAAGTTGCTGACAACGGGCAAAGCTGATAGTGTTAGAGCAAATAGAAATTCCTGCATAAGTCATGCTCCGCTAGTCGTAACAGACTTTTTGATGTTTGTTTTGATTGCAGTCCATCAAGACGCGAACTCATAGTGAATCTCTGTAGTTCTTCCTTTAAAATAGAGCCGAGTGCCTTCTGGATACTCCCATCCCACCTCGCCTTCTAAGGGAATAAGCATCCCATTACAAACTGAATATTCCCAGAATCGACCGACCCAAGGCATAGCAGTCAGCTTGTCACGATAACGAGCCTCAGCCCGACAAGTAGCGATCGCCCCTTCAGCATTAAACTGAAATACGAGGGAGACAGTTGTTGCACCATCCGTCAAAGTAGCACGGGCAGAGGTGTCATTAATTGCGTCCCAGCGCATACCCTGACTGGGTAATAGGGCAGTAGGATACCAAGTTGCCTCAGCAAAGTACCGTAACAATTCACCTTGATTGTTTTCAGGCGCACCGTGCATTTTTACAACTGTAAAAAGACCTAGCAATGATGCGTGTAAGCTGCCTTCTCCTAAGAGATAAGTATCATGAACAAAGGCATTAACTCCTGGAACCATCTGGATGCGTGCATCCCAATTAAAACCTGGACGTTGAGTGACGACAAGCTGAGTGGCAGTAAACGGACTCCACTTGGCTTTATTTTCATTCATATTGAACTGCCCCTGCTGAGAGAGCTTGACCGCAGTGACGATCGCTTGTCCATCCTTGAGTACTGTCCGAAAAAATCGCTGTACGGGATCTGGTAAGCCTTCAATTTCTTTTTGCTCATAGATTTGGGGCTTAATTGTTCGCCGTCCATTTCTTAATTTGGCTCGTAAGTTCTCAGTGTTTGACTGCCAGCGATAGCTACCATAGATCGCAGCAAGTCCAAGGCAGACTATGATTAAAACACCAATCATTGCAATCCATTTCATCCACATGATGCTTACCTATGGTTGTTAATTTAGAATTTTATAGATAGTGATGATAAGAATGATTGCGAAAATAGTTGTATAGATTAACTTCGTGTACTTGGCTAACCAACTTGGAAGATAAATATCAAAATTGTCCTTTGTAGAGTTTGAGTATTTTCGGGCAAGCAGATTTAATGGGCAATGGGATTTAAAAGTTAGTAGGGTTAGCCCTTCTAGAAATACAAATCCATAACCAATCCAGAGCCAGAGATCGAGTTTGTTGGCGATCGCAGCATAAAGCATATAGAAAATCACGAAATTGAAGAATACCCAGATCAACGTATGTATGACTTTAATCAGAGTCAATTTGCTTTCACTTTCCATATAATTTCTCTATTTTCGGTGTTACATCGCGCTATTAGTTCTGTTTTTGAGTTCATAACAACCCTTATTATTGTTCAGAATGAATTGCTCTCTTTTTCGGCGTTTCTACCAGCACAGAGATCACCAGCAAACTTAGCCCAATAATTTTGATCAAGGCGTTAATTGCGTGTGCATACTCCCATTGATCCCGATACTGTCTCCAATCTACTGGAATGGGATTCGTCAACCATTTGGCGAATTCAGCATTCATTGGCGCAACAAACATTATCCAACTCACAAATGCCAGCACTAAGAAAATTGCTCCGCCCAATGTCCAGTAGAAGGTTGAACCACGTTTGCGAAGAAGAAATAACAACACAATTACCGTCAGAATTGCTGTAATTTCAAAAGCTGCGCCAACTGAGCCAAACAACTTATAAACATTTTCAAAAACCGTGACTCTAACCCAAAGTTCCTGATCAAACTGCATTCGTTGCGGCAGTTCTAGCAAATGGGTCATAGACAAACTAAGGCTGAAGGACGCTGACATAAGTGTTATGAATCTACATGTTCGGATGAGTATCATTTTTTTAATTAATAGTAACGTCGTGGTGAAATTAGATATATCTATATCGGGTTAATGTCTTTGATCCCCACACAAAGACAACAATACCTGCGGTAATTGCAATTATTGAATAGTGAACATAAGGATAGTCAACCAATGGATTGTGTATTCCATCCTTTGGAAACAAAGGTCTTCCTAGATTCAACAAAGTATGAAATAGTATGCAAGCAAATAAGCTTTTCCCTGTATTATTGTAAATCCAGACAATCAGAACTCTCACAGCAACTGTACCGAGAGTTGCCCAAGCTATCCAAGTTAGATTGTGTCCTTGTTGAATTATTGACGGGTAATGCCATACTGCCCAGGGTATACCCACAAGGATACTTGCTGATAATGCGCCAAACCGTTCTTGCATAGGATCAATGGCATAACCCATATAGCCAGTTTCTTCGACCACAGATCCGAGAAAAAATAAACTAAAAAGAAAAGGGATTGAAAGAAAAGGAAAATGAAATTTGATTGGAAGAGGTAATCCTATGAGGTGGATTGTGATGTATATCAACAAATACATTAAAAATGGCAACAAAATGATAGGCACACACCATATTTTTTTTGTTATTCTTGAAAAATCTAAAATTCTCTTAAACAGTTGGTTAGTACCAATACGCCCTTCTTCTTTGTAAACGAGAATGCTGGCTGCAATCAATGGTGTAAATGCAGCTAATATGTCTGTTATAGAAAAATCTAATGGTAGCCTTTTAATGTCAATCCTTGTTTCAATTATCCATAAAGGAATAGAAAGTCCATAAACAAGTAGAAAGAATTTTAATGGTGAGTGATTTTCTGGTTTGCTGTTATTCATAATTGTTGTTAAATGAAGTTCCTTTTCGTGTTTTGAAATTATTGCTAACACAGAATAGGTTTCTTACGATGGTAAGCTATTACTAAAATGACAGATCCTATTAGCTCAATGCCAAAAACAACAATTCCTTTCCAATTTAAATTTAGCTGTAAGGTTCCATTATTACCTATATATAAAGCTAATCCAATACATCCATTAAACCAGGCATGACTTAATACACAGAAAAATAAGTTATTTGTGTATTTATACAGAGTGGTAAAGCTGAAACTTATAATTATTACTGAAAATAAAAATAATCCAAATGGGAATGAAGTTTGAACTGTCCCTTTTATAAACCATAATGGCAAATGCCATATACTCCATATAATTCCCACAATAAGAACAGAAGGTAAATAATTAATTACTTGTTCTAATTTAGGTTGCAAAATCCCACGCCATCCTAATTCCTCTAATCCACCTCCAATTATAAGAAGTGGTAAACTAATTAAGATATAGAGAATGGATATAGGATTCTTGATTCCAAAAGCAATCCAAACCATAAATAAACGCCAAATTAAAAACAATCCAAATATCAGCCACACTTTTTTATCTATTTTTTTACCAAAGACAAACTTAACAAAAGATTCTTCAGCAAAATCTTCATTGAACTGTCGATAAATAATATAGGAACTAATGGCTGGTCCGAAACCACCAATTAACATCGGTATCCAAAATAAAGGCTCACCATACCAAAGAGCATTAAAATATCTGTTCCCGATGATAATAGTTAACCAACAAAACCATGTTATTGAAAAAGTGTAAAGTAGAAAAAGTCCAACTTGCTTTAGCGTTAGCGTTGGCGAAGCCTCTCGTAGAGAAGCTCGCCGTTCGCGTAGCGTTCCGCAGGAAAGGCATCGCTTCTTTTGTTTCATATTTTTATTCATCCTTAACTTTTGGCAAAAAATGTTATCTTTGTAATTGAAAAAAATCTTATTGTTTCAATAAATAGAGTTTTTATTTATTATTGTTTTGATATTTATTGGTTGTAGTATTCATCAAATAACCGCCAAATCCTGTTATCCATAACACAATTGGATAAACCACCCATCTTTCTGTTCCGCCGATGCCGATAAGAGGAAAAATAATGTGGGGAACAAACATAGCGGCAAACCATGTAAGTAATGCAACTGAACCAAATAGAATCCCGATGTATTTGAAAGGTGCTGAAGCAATTTTGGCAGATGCGATCGCTGATAATCCACCAGATAAAAATGTAAGCATTGAGAACATTCCATGATACGGAGTTTTGTCTCCAGAAAAAATTCCAATACCCACTAAACCCAAACCAAATAGACCGAGTGGAATGCTGACAAGCAATTTTCTGAAATATCTATGCTGATAAAATGTTGCTGTCAAAGTCATCAGCCCTGATAACAGCATTGTGGTATTAAAAATGCTCGAAGACGGCTGATAGATTATGCTATTGGGCGGTCTGGTTGCGCCAAGATCGCTGATTTCGCTGTGAAAAGTTGTGTAGCCGGTGCCGGATGGATACAATGCTTCGGCGGTAATGATGCCCATTAGAGCAATTGAACCGGCAAGAAATAGTAATATTCCCGAAAGTTTTAGTTTATTCATAATTGATTATTTCACTTGATTTTTTGAAAAAACATATCGCGATCACGTTCCCGCGAAACTAATCCCGTAACTTTTCCTTGAGTGTTTTTGACGAATTTAATTTCCGTTTCAGAAGCATTTGCTGATAAGTACTGCGGGTCATATTAAGTTTTTTAAGAACCTCTTCCTGCATAAAGAAGGGAAACGGCTTTTTGGTTACATCTTCCGCCAGTTTCTGCACAACGACATAGCCGCCTCCGGCATACCTAAAATCTTTGTTCGGTGTGCCATCAACCCTTATCGGAATTGAATTAGCTGGTGTTACTCCGTCCAAAATTTGTAGAATTGTCGAAATTTCTTCATCCGCTGCGTAACCGCGAAAGCCGGAGACTGTCAGACTGGAACTGTGACTTAACAAGCCGCGCAAAGTTACCTTTTGCTCTTTCGTAAAATCGTTTTCGGGAACTTTCCACGAAATAAGTTTTTTATTTACATCTTCGTCAAGATTCAATTTATTCTCTTGGACGAGTCGCAACATTGCCATTGCCGCGACTGGCTTGCTAATCGATGCTGCCTGAAAAATTTAACTAAGTAGCTATTTGAGGCTTTTCTCTATCAAGTTTCCACAGCAAGATGACACCCAAGCCGAAGAAATTTACAGCGAAAACTACTAATCCTCCAAAAAATGGAATTAGTGTCAGAACTGTGAGGATCGCCAAACCCACCAAGAACTGCTGCTGTAAAGACCAATTGCGATTACTGACTAGGCGTTGACCGACAAAAAGTGCCACGCCTAATGATCCGACTAGAGAAGTGACGAGCGCAGTCAGACTTAGTAGTGGAATCAAGGGAATACCAATGAGGGTAATCGCCAGGAACACGCTGAAAAAGAGAATAGCGACAATCGCCCCCATTCCCCATAAACCAGTCAAACTAGGGTGCTGACGCAATTTTGTAGCCAAGTTCGGTAGGAACTGTGGGCTGGTATGCAAAATAATCAGTCCGAGAATAGCTGCTACTACGGCGGCACTAATTCTAAAAATGGCATTGAAGAAATATTGAGCGAAGAAGCTAATTCTGACTCGATTGGAACCATGCATCATCCCATGTTGGTCGCTGAATGTGGTACGTTCGCCACTAACGATCGCACCTTCTTCCTGTACGATTTTGCCGCCAAAGGAGTATGCATCACCATCTACCCGCACTCCTTTTTTTAGGATGACATCCCCACCAAAAGCGATCGCAGTTTTCAAAACTCTGGCATTAGGTGATACCGTAACACTCCCCCCAAAAGCCAGAGCGTTTTCAACAACTTGATTCTCTGGTACAGTTATGCTTCCACCAAAGCGAATCAGGTTGGTATTGTTAATATTAATATCAGTCTGCGCCAGGGCATTGCCTGCAAATTTTAAACAAATACTGGCTATAAAAACCAGAATTAATTGTTGCCATTTCATAGATTTTATCCTCCTGAACAACAAGAACATCGACATCTGAGATTAACCGGAGATGATATTACGAACAATTTCGCCGGATCGTTAGTGTTGTTTGATATAGATGTTTACTTTCAAGCCTAGATTCATTTGATGAATATACAGTCTGTTCTCAAAAAGATTTCCAGATGGTTCTTAATTTCTCTTCTTCTGAAAAGTGTAACAACCAGATGTTTGAAATCAAGTATATACAAGAGTTTGATTGATAGTTGAATTGTATAAGTTGATTAACGACGCACACAAAACGTAGTCTAGATAAATTTAGCAAATTTGAAGAAGAATTCAGAAGTCAGAATTCAGGAGTCAGAATCAATCAGTCGGGGCGTTTAGCCCATTCTGACTCCTGACTCCTGAATTCTGTTCAATAACTCTCTTTGAGGAATTAACCAACAAAGCGATGCCTACGGCGGGCTGCGCCTACGCTATTCCCTGTCCTGAAATTCCTTTTGTTGCCCTGACGATTTTTCAGGAGAAAGCAGAAGAGAAAATATTTAGTTCTTGAAGCCTGTTTCGCAGATATAACCCAAGTTGCTAGTTACTCTTATCTGCGATCGCTTTCAGACGATAATTGATAAATATTTACATTAGTTAACAATAAACTCATGGGTTAAATGATAGAGTTTACTTAACTTTCAATAAGCAAGTATTGCTTTTTCTTATGAAAACTCCAGAACTTCTGAGACGATACGCAGCAGGAGAACGGGACTTTAGTAACGTAAGCTTAATTCAGGTCTGTCTGACTAATGCAAATCTGATTGGGGTACACCTAAAGGGAGCGGACTTGATTGGTAAAGACTTAAAGGGAGCATATCTGACTGATGCACATATTAGTCAAGCGAAACTCAATCAGGCAACTTTTGCTGATTCACGAATGATTGAAGTATGCCTAATTAGTGCAGAAATGGTTGATGCAGACCTGAGTGGAACAGACTTGACAGGAGCTGATTTAAGTGGAGCTGATTTAAGCTATGTCAAGCTAGGTGGAGCCAACTTGAGGGGGGCAAACTTAGGTGAGACAGACCTCACCGGAGCGGATCTTAGGGGAGCGGAACTAAGTGAAGCTAACTTGAAAGGGGCAAAGCTAGCTGGGGCAGATATGGACGGGGCATATTTAGATAAGGCAGACCTGACTGGCGCAGATATGGACGGGGCAAATATGCGGAGAGTCGGATTAACTGGAACAAAAATGCCCGATGGAATAGTTCACGACTAAGTGACTTGAGTGATTTTTAATCTAAGTTTATACATCAAGGCAATAATGGGGCTGCGATGATAGATAATTACTGCCTGACAAATAAGTTGTTTATCCAAGGTTTGTTCAGGCAGTAATTAACACTATCTTAATGATGTTCATCATACCATTATCCTCAGCAACATCTGGTATTGTAACAGTAGCATTATTCAGCCTAGACAATGAAAAAATGTTGGTAGTGATAAATATATAGTGATAATAGAGATTTAGTATTTATACTCGAATAATTTAGTAACTATTTCCAGATTTTTATATTGCTTTTTATACTACAAAATAACGTGCGGAATGTGGGTTAAATACTTAGCCTCGGCGAGGGGGTGGGTGCGATCGCTGTTCTAGCGATCACATGATGCTAGAATAAGTCTAAAATTAAGAACATTCATAATGTTACATGAATTCCTCTTAGCAGAACGTGACGAAATTCTCGCCTTGTGTTCAAAAAAGATCGCGCGTCTTGCTGATTCCATGAGTTCGAGCGACGAAATGGAAAGAGGATTACCTGTGTTCTACGATGAACTCATTCAGGTATTACGTGCTGATGCTGATATAGATGAATCTGGGAAAGCAAATAACAATTCTATAGAAAGTCTTCACAGAGCCGCAGCAGAGCGCCGGGGGAAGGAGTCGTTAAAACTTGGCTACAGCATTTCTCAGGTTGTTCATGGCTACGGCGCTATTTGTCAAGCTATCACTGAGTATATTCAGGAGAATACTAATCAAACAACATCCCCTCGTGAATTCAACCGATTAAATTTCTGCCTCGATATCGCTATCGCTGAAGCGGTTACAGAATTTAATCGAGGTCAGCGCGAGAATGCAGAGCGGGATGAGGTTCTACGTCTGGGATTTCTAGCACATGAGTTGCGAAATGCGTTGACCTCTGCTAGTTTAGCTTCCCAACTTATAATCACAGGGAAAGTCGGAGCCAATGGAAGTACATCTCGTATTCTTGAAAATGCCCATAGGCGTATGAGAGACATTATTGATCGTTCACTTGTTGAGGTGCGACTGCGGAACGAATCAACCGGACAATATCAGAGATGTCGAGTTATTCACCTAGTCAGTGAAGTTGAGGCTACTGCATGGTTTGAAGCAAGTGCGAAATCAATTAAGGTGTGTGTTGAGGTAGCGCCGGAATTGGAGGTTTTTATAGATCGTCACCTCATAATATCTGCCTTATCGAATCTGGTTCAAAATGCCATTAAGTTCACCAAGCAGGGTGGGATTGTATGGATACGCGGTAAGGCTGTAGGTGGGCGTGTTTTGCTTGAAATAGAGGATCAATGTGGAGGACTCCCGCCTGGTGAGGTGGAAGAACTTTTTAAGGCTTTTTCTCAGATGGGAACAGATAGATCAGGATTGGGGATTGGGCTTACAATTTCACGACGCGCCGTGTCCCTAAACAAGGGTGTACTCTCAGTTCGGGATATCCCCCATCAAGGATGTGTGTTCTCAATTCATTTACCCAAAGCCTCCTCCCCTCTCCCTACTACATAATCCTCTAGCTCCATCTTCGCTGCGCTCACTTATGTAAACTCCAACTATTTTTCTAGTCTTTTTATCCAAAGCTAAAAAGAAATAATTTTAGTTACTAAATCTCTATTATCACTATATATTTACCACTACAAAAATGTTGAGACTTGCTAAAAATCAACTAGATGTTAGTATTTCTAAAGCATAACGGGAACCAAGGTTAAGACTCAACTATTTAACAACGCTATAGATGTTATCGAACAGAATTCAGGAGTCAGAATGGGCTAAACCTTAGCTATCCGCTAACAGAATGAATTTTGACCGAAAAAGCGGATAGCGCAGCGTTAGCGAGTCCGCGTTCGCTTTTAGCGTCTCGTAGAGAGCGTCGCGTCTTGATTCTGACTCCTGAATTCTGACTTCTGAATTCTTCTTCAATAGTTATGAGTGTTCTGCTCAACCAAAACATCCACTCTCTCTTGCATTTCTAGGTCGTATATCTCCAGACAAGGAGCGACATCATCATTAAATGCTGCTATTAGATAGAAAAGACCGCACGCAGCTGCTCAATTTAATTGTTGCAGTGGTTATTATTTATTTTTTTCAGCCCGGAGCGAAGATATTTAGCTAGGAAAGCCTTTTCGATAATATAACTAGTTGTATAGTTTTGAGGGATGAGATGTTCTGGATGTTGGACTCCATAAATCCTTGCAACAACTCTCTGACCAATTGCCAAATTTTGGTCAAAGTCAACAACGGTTTGAGCTATGGTCGCAAACGAACTATTCAGCTTGGGTCCAACAGGTAAAGATGACGGTGATTAATTATCGCAATATTAACCACGAATGGCAGTTTAGCTCTGAGCAAGAGCAAGTGCTGCAACGCTACTATGATGCTAATCAGTTACTACTCGATTGCCTGCATAGCAATTGTGAAGTAACATCTGCTATTAGGCAAGAAATTGAAGCCAGCTTATTGTTGCCGATAAAGGAACTTGAGGATAGAGAATGGCAATAATTCTTTTGGTTAATTCCTGAAAGAGCTTTGGATTGCAAAAATCATCAAGAATTAAGTTTTGTATCGTAGTTAATCAATTAATCCAGAAAATCAAACAATACTAAGTTTATAGTACATGAATAGAATCTTTTATTTAAACAATTCAAGTGATTCTCTCCTAATTTTTTGTACTTTACTAGGTGGCAGACCTTGACCTCTGATGCATTAGCGCTTCGCATTTTATCAGGAAAGGCAGCTATGCTGGAGGCAGGAGGGAATTGTGGTTCCTTCTGCCCTCTGCCTTCTTCAATTAACTTCAAATTTTATATGGCATTCTGCCATGAAAAATTATGTTTGTGTAAGCGTTTGATTAGCGTATAAATTGTTTATTTTGTAATATAAATATTCAATCTTTGACAAAATAAATTTTATCCGGCAATGCTGATAGCAAATAAATGATCTGTGTTCGATTTTGAAAAAATTTTTATTAAAACATAGCTGCTACAATGAAAATATAAAATGATAATGTTTTCCTAACCAAATTTGTCTAATTAGACTGAAGCGTTATTCTGATATTAACGTGAGAATAGAAAAGATGAGATGTATTAGTAAATAGAAACATAGCATGACGACATATCAAATGAGCAATCGAGAAAACGAGTTAAATTCGCTTCCAAACCTTGTTGGAATCAGGATATTGTTGGTAGAGGATGAGCCAGATATTGCAGAGTTGCTCATCTTCATTCTGAAAACAGCAGGCGCAGAAGTAATGGCTTTTATCGATGCAGAAGCAGCCCTGTCCATGCTTGAATTGTGTCATCCTGATATTTTACTATCGAATATAAAGTTGCCCGCTCATGATGGAGACTGGTTGATTAAACAAATTCGCGTGCATTCAAGCTCATTACTACGGCAGTTACCAGCGATCGCCATCACTTCTTATACAAGGGAAGTTTCTAGCCGTAAGGCTTTGGATGCAGGCTTTGATCGGTTCTTAGTCAAGTTTGAGAGTCCAGAAACAATCGTGGCTGAGATTGTGCATCTGCTATCTACCTCTGCTTAAATGCTCTAAATTGGTGTCAAATCTCTATGCTTATATTTACAGAGATATAAAAGCATAAGGGCAGAGGAACAAAAGAGCATTGGTGAAAGCCCCTTTGTGGGTGACGGCGAGATCAGTGCATTCCTTTGCTCGCACGAGTGGTCACAAATGCCTTTGGGTAATTTTTATACAATATTAGGTATCACCCCTCTGTATAAGTATTGAAAATATTGATTGTAGCGATCGCCAACTTTTCTTTTCCATTAATTCACCTCCACATAGTTAGTGGAGCGACAAATTAAAAAATCACTGTACAATTTCAAGCAATTCACCTTGACTAAATATCCATCAAACTGACGAAACTTAGCTCAATCCCTCTACCGATTTACTTAAAACATCTTTGGTGCTGCAATATGCCAGATAATTGCTCGCATCCCTTATTCTGATTCAACAATTCGTGGAAAAAAATAACCGTTACCTCTTGCTGTGATAATGAATTCTGGGTCGTTGGGGTCGGATTCTACCTTTGTCCGCAATCGTGAAATATGCACATCTACCACACGGGTGTCTGTATTCATCTCTGGTACAAAGCCCCACAATTGCTGTAATATTTCGACCCTTGAAAAAATCTTTCCCGAATGATTCACTAACAACTCTAATAAGCTAAATTCTATACCTGTCAACCGAATGCGTTGCTCATTTTTATGGACTTGCCGCTTACTTGTATCGATTTTCAGGTCGCCTGCATGAATTATCCCAGAGTTAGGAATAGTATTGATACTGGTTTTGTGGGAGCGCCGTTTTAGTACACAGGCAATTCGAGCTTCTAGTTCTTTGGGAGAGAAAGGTTTTGTCATATAGTCATCAGCACCGAGTTCCAGCCCAGTGATTCGGTCTGCTACATCTGCCAAGGCTGTTAGCATGATGATTGGCACATCTGATTGTTTCCGTAATTCTTGACAGACACCGTAGCCATCTAGTTTTGGCATCATCACATCTAGAACTATCAAATCAGGGATCAACAGGCGAAAAGCTGACAAAGCTTCTTCACCATCACTAGCTGTAACTACGCTGTAGCCAATCATTTCTAAGCGCGTCTGTAAAATTCGGCGGATGCTGGCTTCGTCATCAACTACTAAGATTGTGCCTTTCTCACCTGATAAGTTTCTCAACGCTGTTCCTAATGAGCGAGAACTCTCAACCATCCATTATCTGCTCATTAAGAGTCAAAACCACAAAACAGTCTTGAGTTACAGTCATGATTAAGAAGCGATCGCTTAATACTTGCATCTGTGCAACAGATTATCTTGGGGCATCTACCCGAAAAAGATTTGTACACAATTAATAAATTCTTCTGCAAGGGACTCGTATTTTCCATCGATTTGGTGTACCTTGTTAATTCCGTGCAATTATTAATACCTAACTTCTCCCAAATTTACTCATCCAACTTTTAAGCCAATGAAAACTTCTAATGATACAGATACCAAGAAAATCATCAAAAAATCCGACAAGCTTACCCTGAGACAGATGAAGCTAATCGAGGAGGCTGAAGACCAACTTCTTCAAGCTAATACTGACAATTCTACTGCCCCTGTGGTTGAAGAGAAACCAGTAGCAATTTCAGAGCCTAGAGTTCCTGACTATGTTCCATTCCTTGACAATCCTCCAGTACAGTCTGTTGGCAACTCTGGCTGGCAGGTTTCTGATGTCTGGCGTGATATTCGGGTAGATGATTTCTGTAGTTGATGGTAGCGAAAACCAAGCGCCCAGTGTACCAGATCGCTGACAAAATCAAGTTCAAGTTTCATGTTCACTCTGATTAAGATATAGGTATTTGACCTCAAGGGTGTCGATAGTCATGGTGCAAGACCAGATTTTGCTGAATGATTGGCATGTAATAGCCCGCTCGCAAGACCTCCAACCTGGAACAGTTCTGCACAAGCGTTTATTAGGCTTAGATTTAGTACTTTGGCATAATGGCGACAAAGTTCTAGCTTGGCAAGACCTTTGCCCTCATCGTGGCGCTCGTCTTTCTTTGGGATATGTCAATAAACAGACCCTTGTATGTTCTTACCACGGTTTAGCCTTTAACAACGAAGGTAAATGTATACTCGCTCCAGCTAATCCAGACCAATCGCCTCCCGCACGAGCTTGTGTTAAAACTTACCAACTTCTTGAGCGTTACGATTTGCTCTGGGTTTGTTTAGGAACACCAAAACAAGATATAGCTCCATTTTCTGAGTGGGACAATCCGGTTTATCGCAAAATTTTCTGTGGCCCTTACCACTATCACTCTAGCCCCCTGCGGACGCTGGAAAATTTTATCGATCCGGCACACTTCCCAATTATGCATTCAGGATTATTCGCCCACGCTAGTCGTCCTGAGTTGACGCATTATGAATTAGAGTCTCTTGGAGATCAGATTAGTTTCAAATGTGGTTTGTGGGAACTAGATTTTAGTTCGGCTAATCCGAAAGAAGCGCCAATGATTTTCAACACTTACCATTACCGTATCTTCCGTCCGCTAGTGGCATACTTTAAACTCGGACCTGGAGAGCATCGTCTAAATGTCTTCTATACAATTACGCCAGTTGATGAAGATGAGTGCGTGGCCCAATACTGGTTAATGGTAAACAGCGCCCGTGAAATTCCAGTTGAAGTCTATCTAAATATTCAAAATCTTGTTGCTAGTCAAGATATTGCCATTGTCAATTCCCAGCAACCCCGACGCTTACCTTTAAATTTGCAAGCAGAAGTACATTTACCGAGCGATCGCTATTCTATTGCATACCGTCAGTGGCTCAAACAACAGGGTATTACTTTCGGCACCATTTAGAACTTTGTTATGCTTTGCTCTCCTGACATTGTTTGTATTGTGAGTTTGCTTCCTTAGTGAAATTTTTTCAACATCATAATTAAGTGGGGGTTCGCAGATAAAGTGAAATTGCGGCAACGAACTTATAGGGATTTCAGCCACAGCAATTCGCAGATAAAGTGAAATTACTTGTCAGACAAGGCTTTGAGCTAGCCAGCCAATTCGTGCATAAAGTAAAATTTTGTATCTAATCCCAGAAATTAACGTTATCCTGTACAGTGCCGATAATATATACCTAATTCTTTAATATTCTATAAGAAAGTTGCTTGACTATATATAGTTAGGAGTGAGCGATGGCGTAACCGCCCGCCGGAGGCGATCGCAAAAAGGTCAGAGGTAAGCCTATCGCTCAAAAGTGCGTTTTTAATAACGTCAGTTCGGGTTAAGGACTCAAATTTGATTACTTTGACGAAAGAATAATGCTTTCACGCTATCAAAACTAACGACAGAATCTTAGTCTGCGGCGAATGGCACGCTTTAAAAGCTGAAACCTCCTTGCTGGCAGGGTGTGGGAGGTGTGGGAGGTGTGGAAGGACGGGGAAGAAGTCTTACCCCCCACACTCAATACGGTTCGGTTAAGCTCAAAAACAGGTAGACTGAGGGTTGTGACCTAAGTGTACTTACGTCGTATCATTGAAGTGACCTGGTGCTTTTCCTCCTGGAATCTGGCAACAGGATCAGTTTCTTGGTTGAACTGAGACGGTCTGCTGTTGAGCCTGCTCAAGCGATCACTCGACTCCCAATACGGTTCGGATAAGCATTTTCACTTTCCTTGTGGTCTGGGTAAGGGGTAAAGGGGAAAGGATGTATTCAAAACATGAGTCCCTTTCCCTTTCCCTTTCCCCTTTAACCGAACCATATTGACTCGACTCCTGCTTAGTTCAGTGTTGTTGAAAGGAGCATTGAACTCCCATACAATTTATGTCTGCTGAGTCACCCGTCCCCAACGATCCATCCAACTCACTCCCCATCAACCCAGACTCGGAGCCAAATCAGCCATCCCAAACCGATGCCCCTTTTCCAGTGGTGGGAATTGCCGCTTCTGCTGGCGGGCTAGAGGCATTTACGGAACTGATGCGCCATTTGCCAACGGATACGAGCATGGCGTTTGTGCTAATTCAGCATTTGTCTCCTGACCATGAAAGCCTGCTGCCGGAAATTTTAGGCAGAGTGACTACCATGCCTGTACGTCAGGTCCAAGACCAGATGCGAGTTGAGCCAAACGCGGTCTATGTGATTCCACCCAATGCCCAAATGACCCTGGTCGATGGCATTCTGCGGCTCGCGCTCCGGCAGAAAAGTGACGGCAAATATTTACCCGCCGACATCTTTTTTGAGTCGTTAGCGACCGATCGCGGCAACAAAGCGATCGCCGTTGTGCTGTCGGGGATGGATGGAGACGGTGCTGAGGGGGTGAAAGCCGTCAAGATCGCTGGGGGTGTCACCTTTGCCGAATGTGATGCCACGGCGCAATTTAACAGTATGCCCAATACGGCGATTGCAACTGGTAAGGTGGATTTTGTGTTGCCGCCGCAAGGCATTGCTACAGAACTGAGCAATCTCAGTCGCAACCCCTTTCTGGGGCAATCAGAGCCGTTGCAGATCATCCAGGAGTTACCCCCGAAACTGGGTGATCCGCTGAACCGAATTTTTTCCCTCCTCCGCACGACAACTGGCGTTGACTTTACCCAATACAAACCGGCATCGCTGGAGCGCCGCATCCAGAGGCGGATGCTGCTGTATAAGCTGGACAATCTGGCAGCATACGCGCAATATTTGCAAACGCACGGGGACGAAATTCAAGCTCTGTACGAAGAAATTCTCATCCATGTGACCAGTTTCTTTCGCGATCCGCACGTCTTTGAAAAATTGAAGATCCAGATTTTCCCCATGATCAGCCAAAATAAAGCCAGCGATGTGCCGCTTCGGATTTGGGTGGCTGGCTGTTCAACCGGGGAAGAAGTCTACTCACTCGGCATCTGCTTGTTAGAGTTTTTCAGCGATCGCGCCACCGTCCCGCCGATTCAGATTTTTGCTACCGACATTAGCGAAACAGCCATTAGCAAAGCCCGATCGGGCTTCTACCTAGAAAGCGAGATGGCAGGCGTTTCGCCGGAGCGTAAAAGTCGGTTCTTTGTCACCCAGGCAGGGGGAGGGTATCAAATCAGCAGTACCGTTCGCGAATTTTGTGTGTTTGCCCATCATAACTTAGGCGACGACCCCCCGTTCTCGAATCTCGATCTGATTAGCTGTCGCAACCTGCTGATTTATTTATCCGATCGCCTGCAAGAGCGCATCATGGCGTTGTTTCATTACAGCCTCAACTTAACGGGCTACCTGGTGTTGGGTACGGCAGAAAGCATCAAAGCTGCCTCAAATTTGTTTGCGCCCGTTGATGAAGCCTGCAAAATCTATGCCCGAAAATTGAGCTTATCTAATCCCTTATTTGCGTTTACAGCCACTTCTGGGTTCGTCCCCAGTCTCCATAATCCGCAGCGCATCCCAGAAAAGCGTTCCATTCCCTTTGATTTAGCCCGAGAAGTTGACCAACTGATCGCCAATCGCTATATGCCGCTATCGGTCATGGTCGATGAACACATGCAGATATTACAGATGCGCGGAGACCTCGATCTTTACCTGAAGTTGACCCCTAGCACCACGGAGCTAAACCTGCTGTCTATGGCACGCGAAGGGCTGGTAACACCCCTTCGCACCGCCCTGTATCAGGCTCAGACAGAGAACGTGCTGGTGCGGCAGGAAGACATTCAAATGGAACTGGGTGGATCGCGGCTGAATCTGGAGGTGCTGCCATTTCGCCCAGCCCTGATGAACGCCCTCTATTTTTTGGTGCTTTTTAATCCCATCTCTTCATCTGCCCCTGCCTCTAACACGTTCACCAGTTCCGCAACGGTAGAAAACTTGGAGCCAGCGGACTTAGCGCGTGAGCTTGTAACGCTTCGTCAGGCGCTGTCTGCCGCCACCCAACGCGAACTCTCGGCCCAAGCGCATCTGCAAGCGATGATGCAGGAGCAAAACCAACTCAACCAAAATTTGCGTATAGCGAATGAAGAGATCCTATCGAGCAATGAGGAACTGCAAAGCACGAATGAAGAACTGCAAACGGCGAAGGAAGAAATTCAAGCCACCAATGAAGAACTCTCGACGACCAATGAAGAACTGCGGAGTCGGAATCTGCAACAAAATCGAGACAATAGTGATCTCAACAACTTTATCGCCAGCATTAATATCCCGATTGTGATGCTGACGAATGACTTAAGGATTCGCCGCTTTACACCAACTGCCCAGCGACTGTTCAATTTCATCCCCACCGATATCGGACGACCCTTCACTGACCTGCATGGCAATTTTGACGTTTCCCAGCTAGAACCGATGATTTTGGAGGTATTGGAGACCCTCAATACGAAAGAACAGGAAATCCAAACAGAAGCCGGATACTGGTATAGCATCCGCATTCGCCCCTATCGCACCACTGAAAACCAAATTGACGGTGTGACACTGTTGCTACAGGATATTAATGCCCTCAAACGCTACACTGCCAGCCTAGAGAGCGCTCGCAACTATACAGAAGCCATCGTTGAGACGGTGCAAATCCCACTGGTTGTGCTGGACGCTGATTTACGGGTGAATACCGCGAATCGAGCGTTTTACGAGACATTTCAGGTTTCTGAAGCTGAAACCATCAACACGTTGCTGTTTGAATTAGGCAATGGGCAGTGGGATATTCCCGAACTGCGATCGATGTTGAACGGTATTCTGGCGGATGAGCTTGCGGTGCAGGATTTTGAAGTCAATCATGATTTCGAGCAGATTGGGCAAAAAAACATGCTGTTCAATGGGTGCAAACTGTACCGAGAAGACAACACAAACATGATTTTGCTAGTGAGCTTAGATGTTACCGAGCGCACGGCGCGCCAGAAGGCTGAAGCGGCCAATCGTGCCAAAGATGAATTTCTCTCAAATCTGTCCCATGAACTGCGAAATCCGCTCAACTCGCTGCTGGCATGGGTACAACTGCTCCGCAACCGCGACTGCGACAAGGCAACAGTCGATCACGCCTTAGAAGCCTTTGAGCAGAACGGTAAGCTACTCAATTACCTAATTGAAGATATTCTGGATGCCTCTCGGATTGCGAGTGGCAAGTTGCAATTGAATAGCCACCCGATCGACTTGAGCTTATTGGTTCAAGCTGCTCTCGATAGCGTTAACTTCTCGGCGGTGGCAAAAAATATTCAGTTAGTGTCATCGTTGAGTTCGATCTCCGTGCTGGGGGATGCCAAACGATTGCAGCAAGTGCTGGGGAACCTGCTCTCGAATGCGATCAAGTTTACGCCTGCGGGTGGACGAGTAGACATCACGCTGTCACAGGTTGACCAGCAGGCGCAAATTCAAGTCAGTGACACAGGAATTGGTATTCCAGCAGAGTTATTGCCACATATTTTCGAGCAGTTCTATCAGGCCGATTCCAGTACAACCAAAACCAATCAAGGGCTAGGATTAGGCTTGGCGATCGTGCGGCATCTCATCGAGCTGCATGGTGGTACTGTGCAGGCAGAAAGTCCGGGCGAAGGACAAGGTGCCACACTGACCGTGCGGTTGCCTTTATACGTCCCGCCCCCAACCTCACCGCCGATTGTCGAACCGACGGTAGAAACATCTTTGGACACTTCGCAAAATCTCCCCTCTCTAGAAGGCTTGCAGATCCTGGTGGTTGATGATCAGGTCGATGTGCTTTTACCCTTGCAGTTTATGCTAGAGACTTACGGGGCAGAGGTGGTGGCCGTAACGACTGCCAGAGCAGCGCTCTCTGCGCTCAACGAAAGCCCTAACCGCTATGATGTGCTGATTTCTGATCTCGGCTTGCCTGAGGAAGATGGCTACTTCCTGATTCAACAGGTGCGATCGCTCAGTGCGGCAGCCGGAGGACAAATTCCGGCGATCGCGCTGACGGGCTATGCCAGTAAAGCAGAACAACAACGGGCGATCAAGGCGGGGTTTCAAATGCACATGGCTAAACCCTGTGATCTGGTTCAATTGGGTGCAATAGTTGCCGATTTGGCTAAACGAACTTAACGGCTTGCCGTTACACGAGGCTCAATACGGTTTAGTTAAGCCAAAAACCAGATAAACTGAGGGTTATCACCCAAGTGTACTGAGATTGAATGCAACTCAAAGAATTCTCGCTGATCTCACCTGCGATTGAACCAGGTACGGTCTTCAAAGCGTTAGAAACAGCTATCCCAGCAGAAGCAATCTCGCAAGCGATCACACAGACACATAGTAATGAAGAACGGAAGCGGGCTTTACCTTCACATCTGGTGGTCTGTCTAGTCATTGCAATGAGCTTATGGTCAAAAGCATCTTTTGAGTTCAGTGCTAAAAAACTTAGTGGATGGGTTAAGTGAAGCGTCGGTGAGAGTGGGAAAATATTGGCGAATACCCTGTAAATCATCAATAACAGAAGCCCGACAGCGAGTAGGAGCAGGGGTAATGAGCCGCCTATTTCATTTAATAGTCAAAGCGCTAGCCACAATTGAGACCGGAGGTGCTTTTTTAGGGGGATTGCGATTGATGGCAGTAGATGGGACAGTTTTCGATGTCCCGGATACGCCATCGAATGCCAGAGTTTTTGGATATCCAGGAACACGACCAGGAACGCGAGCGGCTTTCCCAAAAGTGCGCCTAGTACTGTTAATTGAAATTGGGACACATTTAATTGTTGATGCACTGATGTGTCCTTACCGGATAGGTGAGCGAGTCAGAGTCAAAAAATTACTGCGATCTGTGACAGCAGGAATGTTATTAATGTGGGATAGAGGCTTACATTCCTACGCAATGGTACAAGCAACTCTTGCACAACAATGTAATTATTTGGGACGAGTACCTAAAAATGTCAAATTTCCAGTCGAGAAAGTCCTAGAAGATGACTCTTATCTGTCGTGGATTGTCCCTGACGGTAAATCCAAGAAAAAAGGTAGCACAAAAATCATGGTGCGAGTCATTGAATACACCATTGATACTGATGACCAACCACAAGTTTACCGTCTAATTACCAATTTGACGGATATTGCCCTGTTTCCCGCTTTATTGTTAGCCACGGAATATCACCAACGTTGGGAAGTGGAAAGTACCATTGATGAACTCAAAGTCCATCTTTTAGGGCGCAAAACTCTAATTCGTTCTCTCAAACAAGAGTGAAGTTGTTCAGGAAGTTTATGGCTGGCTGCTTGGACATTGGGCTGTGCGTTCACTTATGTTTCAGGTTGCTGAATCGGCTGCAATTTTCCCGTTACGTTTAAGTTTTACTGGCACTCTGAACATCATCCGTCGCGCTGTTCCTAAATTCCAGCGACTCCAAATTGAAGAATTTCCTTTTTTTTCACCTGGCTTGTAAGAGAAATTTTGGATGAGCAGATTCCAGAACCCGTTCGCGTAGCGTCTCGCAGAGAAGGTCGAAGCAATCCTCGTGTAGTTAAAAAAACTAGAGCCAAATTTCCCTCCAAGAAACCAATACATAGAGGGCAATACGCTAAATTAAAAACAGTCACTTTTTCTATTCTTAATACCGCTTAGAGCTTAACCGAACCGTATTGCCCCCACACTCCCCACACTCAAAATCTTGTTATATCAGGGATTTGCGATTAACAAGCGTGCCATTCTAGTCTGCGGCAAAATTTCACTAAGCCTAGGAATTTAAAGTAGTATTTTATACTTAAAATATGTGACTGTAACCATAAGTTTGCCATTTTTGAAACCATAACTTTGCCGCAGTATGTCACTTAAAGGATAATGTGGCCGTTTTTAAACCATAAAGTGGCCGCAGTAGTAAAACCTTAGAAAAAGGCGAATAAATAAGATTTACTGTGGAAGATCCAGCCTTATCTGCCTCAAAACATCAATTACCTCAGCCTGCCACAGCGAAGAGGGATGAGGCATAAATTTTCTGAGATTTTTAGCAGTAGGGGTAATGCCTTGTGCATGAAGTACTGGAGCGAGTTGGCGCACTTCTCGACAGCCTTGCTCAATAGCTAGTTTATGGACGAATTTGCGGTAATCTTTATAGCGTAAAGAAATAGCATGGCACACAATAGGGCAATAGTGGTAGAAAGTAGCCAAACCAATACCAGTTCTCTTAGCTATTTTTCTTAGAGAAGGTGGTGGATACTCGTCGCTAAACAAAGCTAATTCAAGTATGTTTCTGATGTGCAAAAATCTTAGCTGCTGTTGATATTCACTATATCTAGTAACCAAAGATGCTGATAAAGATTTTGAGCAAGCAGTTAAACTACTAGGAGTTTTGAATCCTAAACGAACAGCTAATTGAGTTAAAGAAGGAGGTGGTTCTTCTTCTTGAGCTAGTTGCATCGCCTGAATAACTCGTTCGCACTTAGGATTACTATTTGAAGTAACTAAAGCAGGCTGTGATGATAATTTTTTCTGTTTAGGAGCAGGTAGAGAAACTAGCTGGTTAAGAGTAAGAGGTAGTATTTTAAGTTGAAGAAAATCGACAAGATTAGTTGATAAGGCATAGCAGATTTTCAAAAGTTTATCTAAATTTGGGATGGCTACACCTGAATACCAATGTAGAATTTCATATCTCGATAACCCAAGCCAACGACCAAAAGCGGAAACATTACCTTGAGTATATTGATAGACGTAAGCTCTTAGTATTGTTTTAATAGTCTCTCTTGGAGGTGGACAAGGAAATTCAGGAGCTTGAGCAATTAAATCTCCTAAAGTCTTAACTATCCAAATCTCTTGCTGTAAATTGGGTATCTCCTCGAACAATCTCTTATCTGGCAAAGATACTTCATAGTTCATCCCCAACCAACCACCACATTTGGGACAAAATCCAGGTCGTGAGTTATGCCACAGGTGTAAAAATTCAAGGTCACAGTGAGGACATTTTGATTCTAAAAATCGATAATGGATGGGACAAATTTTAGCTGGTTTCAAAACCCACAGCAGAGGTGAATAAATGACTTGTTGATTATTTAACCAGTCTTGATAGCAATAAGGACACCAAGCATGAGAATGCTTGAGCAATCCCAAAACTGGGAAGACTTTTGCCCAAGGTAGCATTGTCAAAAACTGTAATTCAGTACGTTTTGTCAATATTTCTAGAGCGAAAACCAGCTGTTTAGCTCCAATTTGTGTTCCGTTTAAAGCTTTTACAGAAGCTTGTCCATACAAACTTACAATACTTTTAGAATTCAAAGGATTGGTAGTATGGTTATGCCCAACTATTGGTTTTATCTCTCTAGCCAATAAAGTTCCAGGCAATACGCTATGAGCTGCGGCTAGACGAGCAACATAGCTAGTCAGACTTTCAACATAACAAGTACCAAGTCCAATCGGTTCCAGATGAAACAAACGGCTAGGACTGGGAATAAATTCTGGTTCTTTGAGCCACAATTCATCGTTAACCGCCATGTTAGTCCTCATCTGAATTTACCCCTACATCATCTCTTTTAGGTTTTCTTTGTCCAACACGACCTTTTTTAAGTAGGGGATTTTTGGCTGGCATTTTTATTCCATATTCTGTTGAATATTGCCGCTCAAAAAAGCTGGATTCTTCTTGAAAGCGTTTAAATCCCTGTTGTGCTTCTTCCTTAATTTTGTTGAGCCGGGATGCAGAAAAAGCACCTAATTTAAGATGTTTGCTATTAAGAGTCCGAGCTTCTTCAGAGTAGGCAAATCTCAAAGAACGAGTTAACCAATTCTTCAATAGCCCCACACAGCCAACTGAGCCAGAAAAAAGATACTCATAGTGTTGTTCTAATTTTGGTTCTTGTACAAGCGGAATGTGGCGTTGAAAAGTTCTAATCACTCTGATAAATTCAGCAATATCTTCTGGGTTATCAGCTTGGTAAGGTAACAGGTGAATATCTTCGCTACGCCGCCCTATTTGCCCATTCAAGGTAGGACAGTTAAGCAGTTCATAAGTTCCAAATAAAATATGTACTGTACCAGTAAGATTAGCAATAGACTTAATCCAGTTCATTTGCTGTAACATCTGGTGTCCGCCTGCCATCATAAATAAATGCTGTGCCTCGTCTACAGTAAAAGCTTTTACCTGACGATAACGAAATGCTTTTTCCATTGCTCGGCGTAATGCAGGCGAATCTTGGCGGTAAGCTCGATTTAGAAATCCCAAATCCTTTGCCTCACCGTGAGGAATTTCATAATCAATTTTGTATTCAATCAAAACTTCCTGAAGGGATTCTAGGGCGCGAGTGTAATAATCTTTATAGCTAAACTTTCCTTGTTCTGTCGGAATAGCTTCAATACCAGCAACAGCAATTTGACCAGGATTTTTGCGTAATAAGGGGAGAAATTCGTAATTTAGCAGATTTTCCAGACGCAAGCGTAAGGTTGTTTTTCCTACACCAGTCACACCAAAAACTAAAAATACTAAAGTGTCAGCTGGCTCCAGAATATTAATTAATAAAGTATCTAAGGCTTGTTTGAGCCTTTGATGTGGAATAGTGATACTTTTGAAATAATCAGTTTTGATTTCGTTCGGCTGTAAGAGAAGTTCTTCTGGAAAAGACTACGACTTATTTTTTACCATAGTTCCTCTGTATTATAAGCTTCTATTTTGGTTAAATCTATTAAATTTTTTACTGATGACTTGGGCTTTATAATGCTTTCTGAACCTGACAAAATATTTTGATCTACATCTTGAACATTAGCTGAATAATTATGTTTACTTGATTTATTTTCAATAACTGAGTTTTTCTCAATCAAAACCCAAACATCTTGTTGTGCTAAATCATGTAAGCGTTGTAATAACAAAGTTTCTTGGGCTTCAGTTCCTTCTAAATATGTAGCTTTTTCTTGAGCAGATAGAGTAAGTCTTTGAGCGTGTTTCTGTCTTTTTCGACGTAATTGTGTGCTAGCTATGTTCACTTCTTTTTCGGAACGATTTTGGAAGGATTTGTAATATTCAGAAATACAGCGTATCCAACGTCCCTTAACGTAAGCATAAGCAGTCCCCATATCAAAAGGGTCGTAACGAATAGGTACATTAGTTCCTTCAATTTCTGGTCTTAGGAACGAATCATCAATTGACCAATAGTAGAGATAATTAATTTTCACGCCTCTACTTGGTTGAACTTTTGCAGTTCCTTTAGGTGTAGAAGGCAAGGTAAAAATCTTAAAATTATCATCATAAATAATCTGCTTCTGCGGGCGAGAACCACTTGAGTTTAGCCCTGACATAAAAGTTTGACGTGGGCTTTGTCCTAATGTTGGATGTTCTCGGCAATCATAGAATTCGTAACAATATGAACAAAAGTGTTCGTAGAGTTGATCTAGTGTCCAAACAGCTTGATTTTTGGGATTATTTGATTTAGTGACTTGGCGGACATTCTTAGTAATTTGAGTGTTGCCTCTGAGATTATAAAAAAACTCTGTATTTGTAGTTCCAAAAATACGTTCAACAATTGAACCAAATCTGGCTTTCGCGGCTGGTCGCTGCTTTTTGGTACATTCAAAAGCAGCTAACAATGTCTCAAAGTATGTACTACTAAATTCTGTCCCACCGTCAACAACTATTGTCTCTGGTAATTTCTCAAATCGCTGTACGCAGATTCTTAATACCATCATGCAACTACGGTAGCTTGGCTCGTCAAAAGTTAGGTAAACTGCGAGAATACGTCGGCTGTAAGCATCGATTAACAAAGTTGCCCAAGGTCTACCAAGAAGATAACCTGTTCGGGAGCATACTAACTCAATATCCAGTTGCGTATGGTCAATGTGTGCTATCTCAAATGGACGGTCGCCATGACATGGCGTGGTTAATTTCAACTCCCAATACAATAAAGATTGTTGATAAGCTGCTCTGTTTCCCTTACGTTTTTTTGTTTGCCTATAACCCGAACGATGTTGAATTCTAGAACAAAATGTAGCGTAGCTAGGCAGCTTATCTGTTAGACCTGCTTTCTCCCATTCTCTTGCTAGAATTCCATAAACAGCTAGTTTGCTTCTTTGTTGAAAAGTTTCATAATATTCTTCAATTATTTTGTCAATGAAATCTTGGGACGATTGTGAAATTCTGGGTAAGCGATTGCCTCTAGCATTAGAATTATTTAGCAGCCCAACATAACCACATTTGTACGCCTTTTGTGCTGCTATAAACTTAGCCTTCCATCTGCGAATAGTACGTTGTGGAACAGTTTCTTTATCTCTATAACTATCATTAAGATAAGGTTCAATTATTTCATATCTTTGGTTAGCTTCTGCCAAGTCTTCAGGACTAGCTCTCAAAAAATGCTCCATTGCTTTTGGAGACATTTTTACTTGATTATGAGTTTTAGGTTCCAGTTGATTGGGTTTAACATCTAAAATATTTAGAATCGTTCCGTTATTGGGTTGTGATTTCATCATTTGTACATAAGCTACCGCGATTTCTTGGTCACGGAAAAGCTGTACTTTTTCTGGCTCTGCTAAGGGTGCAGCACTCAAATTCATGTAAATTTTTTGTGTGGCTATTAAAGCATTTATGTCATCAGGATTGCTCTGTTGAGTATGAATCATTTCCCAATAACTTATGCCCGGATTTAAGCTAATTAACTTCACCAGATTTTCAGCTATTTCTGGGTCAATTTGGTAATCTTCAGCAGCATAGGCTTTGAGAAATAGTCGATTTCTATATTTAATCCAATCAATTTCTGTATCTAACCGAATTCGGTAATACAGTCCTATTTTTTCTGCATAAGCAACTGCTGGCAGGTTTAACCACTGCCCATCTTCTGAACGCATATAACGTTGTGATTGTTTAGCTGCTAATTTTTCTAATCTTGATTCTGGTTTCCACTCTTCAAAACCTGCACTCTGCTTCCGAATTACGAAAAAGTCTGGTATATGCGAAGCTTTGATTATTTCCCCACTGCTTGAGGGAAATTCTAGAGTAATTTGATATGCTTGGTCGTAGTATTCGAGTACATCTGCGTCTTCTTCGTACTCCTCTACACCTGGCAATTCAATTTTATGGGACTCAAATTGAATAGTTTTTCCCATTTTGCGACTGGCGTAGTCGCCCCGAACATTTATACCACTGCTTTTGACTCGCCGAATTGGTTCAGAGGCACGGATTTGGGAAATTAATTGCCTAGCCGCTTGTGGTAAATTTACGCCGCGACACCAATCATTAAACTCTTGGTCGCTTAACATATTGGCCCCCAAGCTTTTAAAGCAGCAACAAGCTCATACCACAAATCTAGGCTTTCGCCAGTTAAACAGTCTTTTATTGATATAAATATTTATACTTACCAGTTCAGATGACTGCGGCCACTTTATGGTTTAAAAACGGCCACATTATCCTTTAAGTGACACAGTAAGAGTTGAAAAGTAGATTATTACGTTTATTGGCTAAATAGAAAAAGTTGAGTTTTGAAATGATAAGCTTGCCGAAAGTATAAAAATAAAGCATAAACCTGCCGAAAATAACGGTTTTTCTGTATGCTCAGCGACCAAGACTTTGAAGACTGGTGTCGCCGCCTTTGTTTAACAGAGACGACAAAAGAGTTTGTGCAAAAAATCCGTTGTTCAGAACCTGTAAGGATTGTAGGTGGCGGAGCGAAAAATGTTTGCGGTAGCTATCCAAGCCGCAAAATGGGG
>NZ_JBDNJQ010000096.1:0-31989 GCF_051172895.1 Nostoc sp. CALU 1950
CTGATTAACTCAGCCCTGCTGGGTCATTTTGTATGGCTTAGTCTAAACTCCAGTTGGAAGTATCGTCACAAAGGATGAACTAACTGATTTTGCTATTTCTTTCTTCAACCCACAGGGAAGTTTATTGCAAAATTTTAACTACGATTTTCCCCAATCAGACAGTAGTTTGAATTTCAATTTTGATACAGTCACAAAGACTGTTCTACAAACTGGTAATTTTGATGCATCTAATGGTTTTGATTTGGGAATTGACTTTGCAACAGATGTGACAGGATTAGATTTTTATACTTACCTAAATGCCGAACAAGGATTGCCAACGGCTAAGATATTCTTGAAGGATGACCTTTCACCAGAAGTCTGCGACACATACCCAAACTGTAGATTGGATCTTGGTGGTAAGTTGACCGCAACTGCTATTCCTGAACCTGGTGCAATTTTCGGTCTGTTGGTACTTGGTTTGATGAATAAAGTCCTCAAGAAAAAGCCAGCATCTACATAGACAGTGAACCTGAATAGTCGAAGCTAGCCTGATTAGAACTGTAATTAAACATTATTCTAGCTTTTGAATAAACGGTGAAACACCCCACAAAACAAGAAAATTTTGTGGTGAAATAATTCAGTGGTGGGTCTAAATCCCCCACTGATTACATTCTGAATTCTGACTTATCCTTTAATATTAAGGTTTGAAAAGAGTAAAAAGCAAACTCACATTAAGCTTTTGTTGTAGCAACAGTTGGCAAACTCACTTTCAAGCGCTTAAACATTGCTTCTCTTGCTTGTATAGCCAAACTATCATCCAAAGGTGACAGCGCGATCGCTTCCTCATACTTTAGCCGCAGCGCTGTTTGAATTAACCAATCGGCGACAAAAGGATTTTTCGGTAATAAAGGGCCGTGAGAATAAGTAGCGATCGCATTCTGATAAAATGCTCCTTCTGTCCCATCTTCACCATTATTTCCCAAACCATATACCACTCGCCCCAAAGCTTCCACTTTTCCCAGTTTGGTACGTCCACCGTGATTTTCAAAGCCTACCAAATATGGTGTGCTACCCGTCATCTCTTTTAAATCCCGCGCCAGACGTGAAGCTGTAACTTCAATTACTAAGTTACCAATACAGCGCTTAGTATTTTCACCAGGATGGACGGAAACTAAATCGAGTATTCCCAAACCATCAATCCGTTGTCCTAAGCCTGGTTCATAATAATGTCCCAGCAGTTGGGGGGAACCACAAGTAAATACTCCCGGTGTTCCATTTTCGATTTTTTCGCGCATCGCGTCAGCTTTTGCACCTTGCAAATCCCGCATGACAATTTCTTGCTGACGGTCTTGTGCGCCACCACCAACTATGACATCTACAGTTTTAATATCTGCGGCTGTGGAATTTTGATCTAGGGGTAACACTTTAACATCGTATCCCCGCCACTGAGCGCGACGCTCTATAGTAATTACATTACCGCGATCGCCATAAGTACTCATCAGCGTCGGATAAAGCCAACCTATTGTTAATTCTAGTTGTTGAGAACTCATAAATTTGGGGAATGGGGAATGGGGAATGGGGAATGGGGAATGGGGAATGGGGAATGGGGAATGGGGGAGAATAACCAATGCCCAATGCCCAATGCCCAATGCCAAATGACAAATGACAAATGACAAATGACAAATGACAAGTTTAAAGAATTTTCCGCCCAGTCAGAACTTCTCGCACTTCTAACATGGCTGAGTAAGTAGGCAGAATGTGTAAAGTTTCATTCTCTGGTGTATGCTCTAATGCAGTAGCGATCGCTTGTTTCAAATCTTCTTCGACAATCAGATTTAACTTACTCTCACCAGACTTTTCGCTGTAACGTAGACGTAGTGCCATATCATAGACGCGATCGCCACTCACTACTAAAGTCCCGCCTCGTTCGACTAATTTCTCCGTATCCACGTCCCAAATCCAGGATACATCAGTACCATCGGGCGTGCGATCGTTCAATACCAGCAGTGTAGTTTTATCTGTACTTTGAGTAACTACGCGAATGGTTTCATTCGTTCCTACAGGATTTTTTGATAACAATATCCGCACGCGTTTACCGTCAATTACTAAATCTTCAGCCCGACCAAAAGCAGCTTGGAAGGTGTTAATAGTATCTCTGATTGTTACTTCATCAACTCCTAACTCAATAGCCGCAGTAGCAGCCGCCAAAGTATTATATTTGTTGTACAAACCAACAAGAATTTGTGACCATTCACTACTTTCGAGAGTAGGTTTACTTTTAGTAAAACCACACTTGGGACAAGTAAAATCTCCCAAATGAGACAAATAAACACCCTTATAATCTAGAGAATGTCCACATTTGGGACAATAGATAGAATCAACAGCGTGAGGAATTGCTTCCAGATAATGTTCTGGTTCATTCAAGCCAAAGAATAACACCCGTTGGGGTAACTGCTGACCGAGGTTAGACAAAGTTGGGTCATCAGCATTGGGAATTACTACCGTTTCTGTTGGTAGGGTAGAAATAACTTTTGTCCAACGCTTACTAATTGTGTCTACTTCGCCGTACCTATCGAGTTGGTCACGGAACAAGTTTAAACAGAGAATGATTCGCGGCTGGAGTGGCGCTAATACTCTTGGGACAATATTTTCATCAACTTCCAAAATGGCGTAATCAGTATTTAGCGTACCTAGTAAGTTGGTGCTTTCTAACAGCGCCGTCATCAAGCCATTTTCCAGATTTGCACCTGTAGAATTATGAGTGACGCGAAAACCCTTGCGTTCTAGTATCGTGCATAAAAGCAGCGCTGTAGTGGTTTTGCCATTAGTACCAGCAATTAAAATCACCCCGTTTTTAACTTGCTGACTCAATAATTGTAAAAGTCGGGGTTCAATGCGACGAGCAATCGAGCCTGGTAATACACTAGCAGCACCTAGACGGAGCGATCGCACTATAAACGTCACACTTTTTGCTACTGACACCGCGAAACCTAATCGCAGTCTATCTATGAATTGTATTTTCTTTCCCATATCTGTACCCTAGTCTTCTGGCGGTTGCTAATTGATAGTCTTTAAGTTACAAATTTAATCTTGTGAGTTTAGCGAATCCTGGGTGAAAAAGCCAGTCATACCAATTTTGAATTTTCGATTTTGGATTGTTGAGCCTTATAGTTGCACTACTTTACCTCTGTTTTGACTTCCGCGTAGCAGTACCAGCCACTTGCGAGAGATAATCTCAGTAAGCGTTATCTTAAAAAAATAGTGCATGGGCGTAATTACATATCCAGCCCAGTTTGCTGAATTCAGCACAAAATCACGACAAGTAGTAGCTTGCAAGGTTCCTTTTGATGAATAGCACAAAGTTTCTTTTTTTACATAAACAAATTACTGGCTGGCAAAGGTGGTTGTCCAAATGCCTGTTGTTGCTTGCAAGTCTTTTCATTATAAGTATGCAACCTGCGTATGCTGGTCTTGATAATGATTTATATGATGGCAACATTTTTGTCGTTTATGCAGGCAATGGTTCATTAGTTCCACCGAGACAAACACTCGCACAGACTTTAGCGGAACATAAACCCATATTTTTGGCTTTTTATTTAGATGACAGCAGCGATTCCAAAAGATATGCCATTTCCATTTCACGGGTACAGGAATTCTATGGTCGCGTAGCAGAAATTATGCCGATTAATGTAGATACTATCCCGCCCAAAGAAACTTACGATCCTACAGAACCAGGATATTACTATTCTGGGGGTGTTCCGCAAGTCGTAGTATTTAATAAATCCGGTGAGGTAGTTTTGAATAAAAAGGGTCAAGTACCTTTTGAAGAAATAGACGATGAATTTCGCAAAATCTTTGATTTATTACCACGCACCGAAACAGCACAGCTAAAGCGACGAGCCTTCAATGAGTTCAGTAGTGAGTTAGCTAGATAACTTATGGGGTAGACCAAATTGGTCTGCCCTAATTTTTAGTGATATCTGTTACTACATTTCTGCCGATGCCAAAGCATAATATTGGAATATCTGTTTTAACAGATTGCAGAGTTAATCTATAGTCTATAAGTCCGCAAAAACTGACTAATGACTAATGACTAATGACCAATGACTAACTAGAGTGTATTCTGATGTCACAGGTTTACACCACCCAGGAACTAATTCAAATTTTGGCAGCCGAACGCCAAGCTTGCCTCAAAGGAAAACGTCTAAAATTAGAAATGACAGTCTCTGGCAATCCTGTAATTGACCAGTTTATCAGAACTGATGGGCTGCAACAGTTCACTGCCTATCAAGATTTCAAAACTGCAATTCACGAATATCAGAAAGAAAATCGAGTTTCCGGTATTATCTGGCGGGAATTGACAGTTAAAGGAAAAAAGTTGCACTATCCAGAAATAGATACTGAGTTAATTGCCCTCAATTGCGACTTAGAGATATTAAAAGCTGCTAAAAATTCCATCGTAGAATTTTGGTATGAAGTCTCTATAGGGATGGATTTATACTTGAGTTTCAATAATAGTAAACAATACCAACAAATTGGCACATCTGATTTAGAAAGAATTGTTCAAAGAACAGAATGGGCAAGTTTGTGCAAGTGGGAAAATTCTAGCTTTTTGGAAATGATTTTGCAGCTAGGATGGGGTAAACCAGAAGAAGCTTATTATAAACGAGGAAGACCGCGATCGGGTAGTGAATATATTCATGCAGTCAATCCCGGAAATCGCCCCATTGGTTGATTGATATGTAGGGTAGCAATGCTGAAACCCACAACAAAATGACGCACAAAATTGCGACAGAATTGTGTTTACTTTGCTTTCTCACCTGTGTGACTAGAGCTATATTGAATTAGGTCGAGGGGGAGTATTATCTCCCACCACTCCCAATTAGAACTGGACGCTTAATCAGGTCTTGTATTGTTCATCGCTGACCTTTTCCATCCACTCGACGGATTTGCCACACCAGTTGTTTGTCTCGCGTATGTATTCTGCTACAGTGACCGAAATGTAAACGAGAGAACATATTTTTCGTCGTTTAGCGACCGGTCATTTGCTCCAGCTTTTCGGGGTATCTAGCCCCTTGCACCGTGATCTTTGAAGCGGCGTCATCAATGTCACGCAGATCGTCGGGTGTGAGTTCGACTGAGACTGCTCCGATGTTTTCGTCCAAGCGATGCAGTTTCGTGGTGCCTGGGATCGGAACAATCCACGGCTTCTGGGCCAGCAACCAGGCGATCGCAATCTGAGCCGGTGTTGCCTGCTTCTGTTCGGCGATGCTGCCGAGCAGATTAATCAGCGCTTGATTTACCTTCAGAGCCTCGGTTGTGAAGCGAGGCAAGGTGCTGCGAAAATCGGAGCTGTCGAAGGTCGCGTTTTCGTCGATCTTGCCAGTGAGAAAGCCCTTACCCAGAGGACTGTACGGGACAAAGCCAATTCCGAGTTCCTCAAGGGTCGGTATCACTTCCTTTTCAGGAGTCCTCGTCCACAGCGAGTATTCGCTCTGGAGAGCCGTGACCGGTTGAACCGCGTGGGCGCGACGAATCGTTTGCACTCCTGCTTCCGAGAGTCCAAAGTACTTCACCTTACCTGACTGAATCAGTTCCTTCACTGCTCCAGCCACGTCTTCGATCGGCACGTTCGGGTCAACCCGGTGCTGATAGAGCAGGTCTATTGTCTCGACCTTGAGTCGCTTGAGCGAACCCTCCACGGTCTGCTTGATGTGTTCCGGCCGACTATCCAATCCTGGCGAACCCTTCATCCCGCGAGGATCGGAATTAGGACTCAGGTCGAATCCGAATTTGGTGGCAATGACCACTTGCCCCCGGAAGGGAGCGAGGGCTTCGCCTAGAAGCTCTTCGTTTGTGAAAGGGCCGTAGACCTCGGCGGTGTCAAAGAATGTCACGCCGCGTTCCACAGCGGCCCGAAGAAGAGCGGTCATCTCCTGCGTGTCTTTCGGTGGGCCATAGGAAAAGCTCATTCCCATACAGCCCAGCCCGATCGCCGAGACTTCTAAGTTGCTATTTCCAAGTTTACGCTTTTGCATTTTTTGCACTCCTGTCTTTGAGAATTAAGGTCGTACCATGACTTTGATCGCTTCTCGACTATCCATCGAGGCATACCCTTTGGGGACATCATCGAGATCGACTGTTAAATCGAGAACAGCAGAGGCGTTGAGTTTGCTAGCCGATACGGTAGCAATTCTGGAATGTAAGCACGAGCAGGTGCAGCACCGCCTCGCAATGTGATGTTATTCAGAAATAAACGACCATTCTTACCAAGGCTGCGTGGTTGGGCCAATCGTAAATTCGTTCACGTTTGTATCTTCTGGCTGGTCAATCGCAAACGCCACAACATTGGCTACTCGATCTGGTGAGATGCCATATTGCTCATACAATGCTGTCATTTTTTCAGACACATCTTGGTTGGTAATCCGATCTAACAACTCAGTGTTAATTGCAGCAGGATAAATTGTCGCAGTACGAATGTTAGTCCCCTCTTGAGCAGACTCCATGCGTAGAACTTCCATGAAATCGCGCACGAACCATTTCGTCCCACCATACACCGCACCACCTGGATAAGCTTTTAATCCAGCAACGGATGAAGTTGTAATAACATGCCCAGACTTTTGGCTAATAAACGTTGGTAACACAGCAGCGATACCATTTAGTACACCCTTGATATTGATATCAACTGTTTGATTCCATTCATCAGTTTTCAATGCAGAAAGTGGAGAATTTGGCATTATGCCAGCGTTCAAGAAAATAACATCGACGCCTCCAAATGTTTCCTTGGCAAGCTTGACGATTTCAGCGTTATCAGATGGGTTAACCACATCCATCACTTGATAGACTGCTTGTCCGCCATCTCTTTGAATTTCATCAACCAGTTGTCTCAATTGTTGCTCGCGCCGCGCACCCAATACAACTTTAGCGCCTTTACTTGCAAGCAATTTCGCAGTTGCTTCACCAATCCCTGATGATGCGCCGGTAATAATCACAACTTTGTCTTTAATCATTATTATTCCTCTTTTTGTTGAGTAACTACTGAGTTCCGCTTTCTTCGGACTTGCCAATCAGCAGCTAAGGGCACGCCGACGGTTCGATGTGGCATCAGCAAAAACTTTTCTGGTAATCTACAAAGATTGAGAAAACAACTTAACTTGTTTTCGCCATGTCATCTGTCAAAGTCTGCATAAACGCCAGCGCCCTAGCTCGACCAATGCCGTTCGCGGCTCCGGTGACAAAAGCCACCTTGCCCACGAAGTTTCCATTCGAGTTGGGTAGCGTTGCTCACTTACCGACTGAGATGCTGATTGAAAAAGGACTGAAGCTTGTCCCAGGGGATCAGGTTCACCCGGTCATACAAATCGACATGTCCCGCACTCGGAACGATGTAGAGATCCTTTGGCTCGGCGGCGCGCTTGTAGGCATCTTCGCTGAACTCCCTAGAATGTGCATTGTCACCCGTGATGAACAGCATCGGACGAGGCGAAATCGTCTCAATATCATCGAACGGGTAAAAGTTCATGAATTTGACGTTGCTGGTAAGCGTCGGGTGCGTTGTCAGCTTTGGCGACGAACCTTTGGGGGTGTGTTCGCCTCTGGGAGTGCGGTAGAAGTCGTAAAACTCACGCTCAATGGCGGTGGAATTTTCGTTCAGTTCATGCACCGTCCCACCGATGTATTTGATCTCGCCGCCCGTGAACTGGGCATAGCGTTGTTCAGCCGCCTCTGCGATCGCTTTCTTTCTCTGTTCGAGGGTCGTAGAATGCCTCAGCCCGTTACGGCTGGCCGCACCCATATCGTACATGCTTACCGTCGCAATGGCCTTCATGCGCGGGTCAATCTTGGCGGCGCTGATGACAAAGCTACCGCTGCCGCAAATCCCAAGAACGCCAATCCGGTTCTTGTCAACGAATGGCCGGGTGCCCAGAAAATCGACCGCAGCACTAAAATCTTCGGCATAAATATCCGGCGAAACAACGTTGCGGGGCTGCCCCTCACTCTCGCCCCAGAAGGACAAATCGAGGGACAAGGTGACGAATCCCTGGTCAGCCAGCTTTTGGGCATACAGATTTGCGCTTTGTTCTTTGACTGCGCCCATTGGGTGCCCGACAATGATTGCCGGATTCTTAGCGTTCTGATTCAAGGTTTTGGGAATGAAGAGATTCCCAGCAACCTGCATGTTGTATTGGTTTTTGAACGTAACTTTCTGCATGGTCACCTTGTCGCTCTTATAGAAGTTGTCCGCCTCCTCGATCACAGCGGACTGCTGTACGGGTGTTTGGGATATCTGCGAGGCGCGCGCTTTGTCGAGCGCAACTGCCGCCGTCGTCGCGCTGATTGCACTAATCAAGAGGGGTAGTATAACGAGGTGTTTCATTAGATATCTTCAAATGTGTGGATTGGTTAGCTTTGGTTCGACGCGTCTGCCTTTGACGAACAATCACTGCACCGTTTGACCGCCATCGACGACCAAGGTGTGTCCGACGATGAAGGCAGCCGCGTCTGAACACAGCCAGACAACGGCATTGGCAATCTCTTCGGGCTGGCCCATCCGTCCGATCGGCTCCTCCGAGATTACCTGCTTGCGTCCTTCAGGAGTGCCGCCAGTGAAGCGATCCATCATCGGTGTGTCAATGTAACCGGGAGCAACAGCGTTGACGCGGATGTTCTGCGAGGCGTAGTCGAGAGCCGCCGACTTGGTGAGTCCGATCACGGCGTGTTTTGCGGCAGTGTATGCGGCTCCGCCCTTGATGCCTATGACCCCAGCACCCGATGATGTGTTCACGATAGCGCCACCGCCTTGCTTGAGTAGCAGCGGAATTTCATACTTCATGCACAGAAAAACGCCGCGCAGGTCGATGTTTACGATCCGATCCCATTCTTCCTCTTCGATTTCCGCTGTGGGTGTATTTTTCTGCTCCACACCAGCGTTGTTGAAGGCAAAGTCCAGCCGCCCAAAGATTTCGATAGTCTTGGAAAGAGCCGCCTTCACGTCCTCGGTTCGCGTCACATCGCACTTGACGGCGATCGCTCGTCCGCCGAGTTCTTCGATCGTGCGGGCTGTTTCTTGATTGCCCTGTTCTGAAACGTCGGCGACCACTACATTAGCGCCCTCACGGGCAAATGCCAGCGCCGTAGCTCGACCAATGCCGTTCGCTGCTCCGGTTATAAACGCAACTTTTCCTGTGTACTTTCCACTTTCGTTCGTTGTCATGATTTTTTCCTTTAATTCTTCACCTAACAAGGTCTTAAAACCACCAAATGCGGAGATCAGTTGGGATATTGCTCGTCGCTGACATGCTCCAGCCAGTCCACAGGTTTGCCATCGAGTTCTTCGTGAATGGCAATGTGCGTCATGGCTGTGGTGGCTGTAGCTCCATGCCAGTGTTTCAGTCCGGGCGGAATTTGGACAACATCACCTGGTTTGATTTCCTGAATTTGTCCGCCCCATTGCTGGACATAACCAGACCCAGCCGTCACAATCAGGGTCTGTCCTAGTGGATGTGTATGCCACGCTGTCCTAGCACCAGGCTCGAAGGTTACACTAGCACTAGCCGTGCGTGACGGGTCGCGTGCTGAAAACAGGGAATCGATGCGGACGGAACCTGTGAAATATTCGGTTGATCCTCTAGTAGAAGGCTGCGAACCTTTCCGAGTGATCTCCACTATCCGTGTGTCATTGTCTGATGTAACTTGTGTCTGACCCGCATGAGCAAGCGCCAAAGTAAGCAGGGAAAATGACACGATAGTCGTCGCAAGCAGTTTCATTTCCGTCTCCAACTTTCAGGTTTTACTAAACAATCTCTAGGCAAGATGGACTGACCGAAGGGGCAGGGGAGCAGGGGGCAGGGGGCAGGGGAGAAAGATACTGAAATTCCCCTGCAAAAAGGGTTCAGAGCAACTATTGAACAAGCTCGATTGTCACTTCTACAGAGCCAGGCACATTCAATGCCTCGATGCCACCGTCTATTTTTCCGAGGATCGCGAGTCCGTTTGAGTATCCAAAATCTCGATAATATATCGCCAAATTCCCCCAGGGAGCGTAATAAGCAATATCTCCAACAGCAGGATCGCTGCCAGGGGGTGCATCTTCTGTAGATAATTTTTTTGGCAGATCGCTGACTTTTTCGGTTCTCGCGTAATCTTCTAATGTCAGCGTCAATGGCAGCAGGGAAATAAAATCCTGAGTGGTTTTGCTGTCGATCAAAGTGGCTGTAACAATTTTGTCTTTGACCTTGATGTTTATTTTCATACTGTCTGCCTGCTTGGTTGATATTTCAGTCGGCATCTTCAACGAGGCATCGCTAGTCATACTGTTGTCGGCACGGCAGGCTGAGTAACTCAGGGACATCACTAGGGCGAGAACCAAAATCAGCATTCTCTGCTGGCAGTTTTTCCCCTTGATGGAAAACCATCTCAAAAGCATTAAGATATTCCTTCATACTGTTCGTCGCTGACATGCTCCATCCAGTCCACAGGCTTGCCGTCGAGCCATTCCTGAATGGCGATGTGCGTCATGGAAGTGGTTGCTGTAGCACCATGCCAATGCTTCTCACCCGGCGAGATCCAAATCGCGTCCCCCGGTCGAATTTCCTCGATCGCACCGCCCCATCGCTGTATAAGTCCACAGCCAGCTGTCACGATTAGGGTTTGTCCCAATGGGTGGGTGTGCCATGCTGTTCTAGCAGCAGGTTCGAACGTGACACTGGCTCCAGACGTGCGTGCTGGATCGTGTGCCTCGAACAGGGGGTCAACGCGGACAATGCCGGTAAAATAGTCAGCCTGCCCTTTAGCGGAAGGCTGTGAGCCACTTCGTTTAATGTCCATTTTCTTAATTCCTTGACTTGATGCCATTTCGATGGCTAGTAGGCAAGTCTCTTGCCCAATCGAAACTGAGTTTTATATTGAATAAAAATCCAGAGTGCTTATAAAAAGCTGAAATCATTTTTCCTTGCTTTAGCTTCATCTTAGGCATTTTGAAGGGCAAGCAATAGGACGATCGTCTAAGATTGTTGTACAATCCTGCAAACTTAGAAATGAACGCTGCCAATATCCATTTAATCAACAACCCGCAGGCAAAGCGCGAGGCAGACAGAGCGCAAGCCTACAGAGACGAACTGACTGAGCTGATTGCCCAGGCGATTCGTCATGATGGGACGATTGAGCCGCTCAAAGGTTTGCACTTCAACCGCGCCTCCTCGCCTTCAGAATGCATTCATAGTGTCTCTATCCCTGCCTTTTGTGCGATCGCTCAGGGCAGAAAAGAAGTTCTTTTGGGTAGCGATCGCTATCAGTACGACCCGATGCATTATCTGCTGGCTACGGTTGAACTGCCGATCACCAGCCAAATTCTGGAAGCATCAAAGGCGCAACCGTGCCTTAATCTTCGCCTCGATCTTGACCCCACCCTCGTTGGCTCAGTCATGGTCGAGGCAGGGTATCCCTCATCGCACAGCCGTGGTGATGTGAAAGCGCTCGACGTAAGTCCGTTGAATGTAAATCTGTTGGATGCTGTGGTGCGGCTCGTCAGGCTTCTAGATTCCCCTGCTGAAGCTCATGTTCTCGCACCACTGATTAAGCGGGAAATCATTTACCGACTCATGATGGGAGAACAAGGTAATCGGCTCCGTCATATTGCAGTTCTGGGTGGCTACACCTACCACATCGCCAGAGCCGTCGAGCGACTTCGTAAAGACTTTAATGAACCGATCAAGATTGAAAACATCGCCCGAGAAATGGGAATGAGTGTCTCCGGGTTTCACCATCACTTCAAGTCTGTCACTGCAATGAGTCCCTTGCAGTTCCAGAAGCAACTGCGGCTCCAGGAGGCTCGCCGTCTGATGCTGGGAGAAAACCTTGACGCTACCAGTGCTGCCTATCGAGTGGGGTATGACGATGCCTCGCACTTCAACCGGGAGTACAAGCGGCTCTTTGGTGCCCCACCGATGCGCGATGTGGAGCGGCTGCGAGAAGCTGCTAGGGAGACTGCTAGTACCGCTAGGCGGAATTAAAAATTAAAAATTAAAAATTGAAAATGAATACAACGTAAGCGTTTCATTGATTTGGAATAGGTGGTTTATTTCCGCGGTGCTGTACTAGTTCAATATGATCTCCTCAAAATGCCACACAAAAGCATGATCCTTCCAATTGCGAATGTGTGCCATCAACTTAATACCAAGCAGGTAATAGGTTACAGTTCCAGGTAAATTGTCTGACGATTTATACCATTTCACGAAAAATCTGATACAGATGTAACCCCTGAAAGCTTTGCTGCATCTAATACCAATTCAATTAATGATTGCAACACATCCTTGGGTAAAGACGCGATTCATCGCGTCTCTACAAATGGTCTATTTGTCGCATTCTTTTTTCAAATTGGTATTACTACGAACTTGTTGAAAAACAATGCTTATCGACTTTTAACTATGGACTCTTGATTAGAGTTTTCAAACTCTGGATGTTCTATTCTGGGAGGTTTCCAGCTTTCCGTCCAAGCGAGGCATAACTGACGGAAGCGATCGCCCCGCACCTCAAAATTCGGGTACTGATCAAAACTCGCACAAGCCGGAGATAGCAACACCACAGACGCTTGATATTCCTTAGCTAATTCTGCTGCTCTCGGAACTGCCCTTTCCATAGTTTCCACAATATGGTATGTATGATACCCTACCTCTTGGAGACGTTTGGCAAATGCGGGTGCAGCAGAGCCAATCAATAACACAGCAGCAGCTTGGGAGTGAATTTTTGCTAGCCAGCCAGTATCATCACCTGCTTTCGCTTCTCCACCAGCAATTAAAATCGCTGGACTGTTAACGGATGCTAAACCTACTTCAGCAGCATCGTAGTTAGTGGCTTTGCTGTCGTTAATGAAATCAATACCTTCCCAAGTGCAGATATATTCCAAACGATGGGCAACACCAGGGAATTCTCGAATCGCAAGTGCGATCGCATCACGATTAATTCCCGCTAATCTTGCCGTTGCTACTGCCATCAAGAGATTTTGCTGGTTATGTTCTCCCACCATTCGCAAAGTAGATACTTTTACAATCGGTTCTGGTGCAGAGGTTGCAGTTAATTTTTCCACAACCCAGCCGTCCTCAATATAAAAGCCTTTTTCGCTAATCAGAAAATCTTTTCCTTTGACACTTGTCCAATAGGCATCAGGCCAAGCACTTAAACCTAGCTGGCTCAAGTAGGCATCATCGCCATTGAATACTTGCAACTCGGACTGACGTAATAACTTGGCTTTGATGTTGTAATAGTTCTCTAAAGTCTGATGGCGACTAAGATGATCAGGTGTGAAAGTCGTCCAAACACCGATACGGGGAGCAAGAGAGACGGAAGATTCTATTTGATAGCTGCTAACTTCCGCAATCACCCAATCGAGTGAGGAGTTAGGAGAGACGCGATTAATCGCGTCTGTACAAGAATTATCAAATGCCTCCCCCACTCCCCCTGCTCCCTGCTCCCTGTCCCCTGTCCCCTGTCCCCTCGAAGATAAGGCAACATCACAAGCGGCGTAGCCAATATTACCGCAGGCGGGGGCATCTAATTCTGCTGCTTGGAAAATGGCAGCAATTAAAGCTGTGGTAGTAGTTTTGCCGTTAGTACCTGTAATTCCTACCCAAGGCAGTAATCGCAAATTTCGCCAAGCGAGTTCCATTTCGCCAATGGTTTCAATACCTAATTGGCGTGCCTTAATTAATACGGGAATATCCCAAGGCACGCCAGGACTAACAACTATTAATTGGGGTAAATTAGCACCATTCAATTCTAGGGATTGGCCTAGTTTCACGGTTATTTGCTCGGCAGCGAGTTCTTGTTGTTGTTGCAGGAGGGCTTCGGAGGTATTGCCATCACTTAGCTCCACCTCCCAACCTTCCCGTTTCAACAATCTCGCCGCAGCAACACCGGACTTTCCCAATCCAATTACAGTAGCTCTAGGCATAGATTGCAGCAGAGTCCCTGGTTAAGCACTCCCTATAGTAGCGCTTCTTGGCAAAAATTACACAAGTTTTTGTTGACCTACGCTACAGATTTTTGACGATCGCACCAAAGTCGGCTAAAACACGGGCATGATTGCGAACTAATCCGAGTAGATGTAACCGATTACGCTTGACTTCTGGATCGGAATCCATAACTAAAACGCTATCTGGGCCATCAAAAAAGTTACTAACTGCTGGAGCAATTTTTGCTAGTGCTGCTACTAACAGTTGATAATTTCGTGTCTGCTGTGCTGCTTGAGTTTCCGGTACTGATTCGATTAAAGCTTTATACAAAGCTTCTTCAGACGGTTTTTGGAATAATTCTGGACGAACTACCGTTGTTGGTTCTAGCTGCTTTGTATCCAAATCACCTTGAGCGGCTAATCGTGTGGAACGGTTAACGGTTTCATAGATGTTATCTAAAGTACTATCGTTGCGGATTTGTTGTAAGTACAAGGCGCGATCGCGTACATCCAATAAATCCTTTAACGTCCGTTCTGTGTATTCTGGGTCATTTTCTCCCAAAACTGCATTTACTAAATCGTAATCAATCTGCTTTTCTTCTTGCAGCAAAGTGCGGATGCGTTGCAAGAAAAACTCTTGTAATGCTGTGGTTAATGATGCCTGATCTTTGTGGTATTTTCCTGCAAAATCTGTTGCTATTTGTGCCAATAAATTATCTAAATTTATCGGCAGATTATAAAACCAAGTAATTTTAACTACAGCATTAGCAGCCCGACGCAAGGCGAAGGGATCGGAGGAACCAGTGGGAATTAAACCTAAACCAAAGATACTTACCAAGGTATCTAATCTATCTGCTAAACCGACAATTTGACCTGTGAGTGTTTCGGGTAAATTGTCACCGGCTCCCGTTGGCAAATAATGTTGATAAATTGCCTTTGCTACTTCCGCATCTTCACCACTGGCTAAGGCGTATTTTTCTCCCATGATCCCCTGTAACTCAGGGAATTCATACACCATTTGTGTAACCAAATCTGCTTTACATAATAAAGCAGCACGTTGGATTTTTTGGCTTTGATTTTCCGCTAATTCTAATTGGGTGCTTATTTGCTCGGCAATCTTCACTACTCTATCTATCTTGGTACGCACCGAACCCAATTCTTCTTGGAAAGTGACTTTTTCTAACTGGGGTAAAAAGCTTTCTATTGGTTTGGTTAAATCAGCTTCGTAGAAAAATCTGCCATCAGCTAATCTGGCACGAATTACTCTTTCATTCCCGACGGCGACAATATCTGATTTTTTGGGATCAGCATTAGAAATAGTGATGAAATTGGGTAATAATTCTTGCTGAGAACTATCTGGTTTGAATACAGGAAAATAACGCTGGTGAGTAACCATAACTTCAGTAATTACTTCAGTTGGTAATTCCAAAAATTCTGGTTCAAATTTCCCGACAACTGCGGAAGGATATTCGACAAGGTTGGTTACTTCTGCTAACAAATCGGGGTAAATGACTGTATAACCGCCTAAATTCTCTGCTACTGCCTTTACTTGCTCTTTGATCAGATTTGACCGTTCTTCTGGATCAACGGTGACATAAGCAGACTTGAGGTCAGTAACATAATCGGTAGCTTGGGCAATTGTCACAGTTTCAGGATGTAAGACCCGATGACCTTGAGAAATGCGATCGCTCTGAATCGTTTTAGAACCGTTCACTAATTCTAGAGGTAGCACCGTTTCATCTAACAAAGCTACCAACCAACGAATTGGTCGGGAAAACCTCGCATCCCCATCACCCCAACGCATCAATCGTTTACCTTCCAAACCCCAAATCCACTGGGGAACAAGTTCTGTCAAAATTTCCGCGACAGAACGACCAAGAATTCTTTTTTGCACAAAGACAAATTCCCCTTTGTCAGTGGGGCGAACAGACAGCGCATCTAGTTCCACACCTTGCTTTTTAGCAAAACCGGCGGCGGCGGCTGTCGGCTGACCATCTTTAAAGGCGGCTTGGGCGGGGGGCCCTTTAATTTCTTCTTCTCGGTCTGGTTGCTGGGATGGTAGACCTTTAATCACTACCGCCAAACGCCGGGGAGTACCATACACCTGGACACTTTCGCCCTTGATGCTGTTTGCTTCCAAACTTTGAGGAATGCGCTCTCGCCACTGTATTAAGGCATCACTGAGAAAGCTTGCAGGTAATTCTTCTGTACCAACTTCTAATAGAAACGCAGGCATAGGTCACTGTTTTCAACTTTGCGTAGCTCAACTTTATCAGTTATTCTCAGGCGATCGCTCCTAACTTTTTGCTGAATCGGTCAATTGAAAGCGGCGGGAAACTCCATCCCCTTGTGGGTGCAGAGGCAATACTGTTCGGTTAAGCATTTTTAACTTGGAATTGGGTTTTGGGAAAAGGTTAAAGGGTAAGGGTTAAAGGTTTTTCTTTCTCCTTTTCCCCCGCCCCTTATCCCCAGAGGGGGCCCCACCTTCCCCTTTCCCCCTTAACCGAAAAGTATTGGGTGCAGAGGGACAGCCGCCCCACCGCTTCGGGCATTGGGCATTGGTAACTTCTTCCCCATGCCCAAAAACTCCATCCCGCAAGTGGCGTGGAGTTTTTTATTATTTTGCGCTGGCTACGATCTGATTCCAGGCTTTGACTGCTGTCTGTAAATTCTTTGGCAGGTTATTTTGAGAAATATCGTTATACTGAACCGTACCCTGTTGGCTGGTGAGAGTATAGGTAATATAGTCAGCAGAACCGCTGGGGGCTGGATAACTCAGATTCTGGAATTTACTAAACTGAGAACGTTCTAGCGATCGCACAAATTGTTGCACCTGTTGCACAGAAACGCGGCGGACACTACGTTCAGAATCATTGGCATCACCAATACGCACCCGAATCAATAACCCATCTTTGAGTAAAACAGTCTCGTAGGTTCTGCCAGTAATCCCACCACTGGAGATTTGCCGAAATACTATATCTCGATCTAACGGTGGTGGTAACTCGCTGACTGGAATTTTTACAGGAGCCAGTGTATTTTGATTAGCATTTTGATTCAGTCTGAGTGCGGAACCTGTTTCATTGGTGTGATAAACCAAGGTTTGATCAACTGCATCAACAATCACCCGCCAGCCTTGTACTAAAGCTTGGGTACAGAATTCATCAGCATTAGCTAATTCTAAACAGCTATCTCTCCAAGTTTGCTGTTGAGCCTGAATAATGGTTAGCTGAGAAATTGGCTTTTGCAAACGTCTTGATGCAGCCCGCAAAACAGAATTTTTTACAGATGTGGGTAATTTACCAGGCAGATTTTCTGAGGGAGTATTTGCCGAAGCTAAACGTAGCGATCGCCCATTATTATTAGTATGATAAATCCAGTTTTGTTTGCCATTAGATACCACAATTCGCCAACCCGGAACTAACGCTTGGGTGCAGATTTCATCAGGTTGAGGCAGTTCCAAGCAACCATTGCGCCAAGTCTGTTGATTATAGTCAATAATTTGCAGTTGTCTGGTTAAAATTCCCTGTCTGCGGGCTAAATCTCGCAGTACTGCATTAGCTACTGGACGTGGCAAGCGGTTGGGTTTAACATTGTCTTTGAGAACTTCATTGCTTCTTTCTACCGATAAGTTCACAGAAGCACCCGTAGCATCTTTGATAAGTGTTAAAGTGCTAGCAACAGACAAAATACCCGTCAAAATCAAAGCAGTGAAAATTCGCCCTTGATTGGTGTTAAAGTAGTTTCTCAGCATGATTTTCATAGTAATATAGAAATCTTAGTCAAGAGTTATATAACTCAGAAGGAGTATCCAGTCATTAATAGACAATAAAATATACAATTCCATAACTTCACTAGTTGGAATTAGTTTAATATTTGTCTTATGAAACAGATATCAAGGAAGACGCTGATATAGTGATTTTTTGTTCCTTATACAAAATTTGTATGAAGATATACTCAATCAAACTGCTGTGCTGAGTCATTAGTCCAATAGAAACCACGTTTACTCTTTAACATGGTTTGAATTAGTCAGATGAAAGACAAAGTTTTTCCGTCCACAAGGGACGGGGTATTCACCAATGACCAATGACAAATGACAAATGACCAATGACCAATGACCAATGACAAATGACAAATGACCAATGACAAATGACAAATGACCAATGACAAATGACAAATGACAAATGACCAATGACAAATGACAAATGACAAATGACCACTCAATAAAAGTAATTTTATAAGATAATGCGACAGAACTTTAGCTGAGGTTTTGCTCGGCTCAATTTAAGATATACAATATTTTAAAAATAATCTCAGGAAATATTAGGCGCTGATGGCTTGTTGTTCAGATTCAACTAACTGATTGTTAGGTACATCAAATCTAATAGTACTAGCTGCCCAGTCTTTGAAATCGGGTGCTAGCCAGACTAGCTTGCACAGAATTTCATCATTGACCCATAACACCAAGGGAAACCGAAACTGTTTCCGAAACTCATCTCGCATGATATTGGTGCTGATGATTAGTTGGTTAATTGCAACTACAGATTCTAAACCTCGTACCATCAAAGCTTCGGGTTGAGTTGCACCAATTTCAGTTGTAATAGCTGTGTAAAGTTTGTCAGCCGCAGGTGAGAGCAAAATTTCGTGGATATCTGCTGATGAAAATTCTGTTAACAAGTTCAGCACTTGCTGCTGCCTTTGAACACAGTTACAACATGCTAGTAACAGTGAAAACTCTCCACCAGAAACCATCATTGCCCTTGCCAGCCTCTTAGTGGCCGCAATACTGCTAACTGTACTGTTTTCCGAATTACTTAAGCTGATCATTAAAAAATCCTGCTTTTGATTTTAAAAAGAGTTGAGCAATATTCAGTTATTCTACCCTATTAATTTTTATTCAAAAGTGTTATGCGGGTAACTTGGATGAGTTTTTCTCTGTAATACTAAGCATTAGATGATGAATAAGTATATGGTGTATTATCTCATATTTACAATTAAGGGGTAATGTAAAGCTAGTATTAATATAATGTAAGTACAAGAGGGCAGGCGGAGAATTAACAATTGAATTATTACTGTATTCTCATAGATTTTCGCATAAGCCAGTAATTAAGTAATTATTTCTTAAGATAGAGTTTAAAAAAATACTCAGTAAAAGTTTAACAGCAATAATTGGGAAGTAGGAGAAAACTTAATTAATAGTAGTTTTCAATTGCACCCCTACTTAGACATAGGGTTTATCAAGAAAGGCAGATAGCGCAGCGTTAGCGAGTCCGCGAGCGTCGGGCAGGAGGCAGAAGGCAGAAGGGAATTCTGATTCCAGCACTGAAGCCACGACCGTTCGCGCAGCGTCTCCAAGAGTTGAAAGGGGGGTTCGGTTTTGAATACATCCTTTACCCTTTACCCCTTCTACTTTCCCCAGACCACAAGGAAAGTGAAAAATGCTTATCCGAACTGTATTGAGTGTGGATTCGTGAAATTGTGTCAGCCCAAGATGCAAAAATCTTTGTCCATTAAAGGTAACTCATTCGTTTGATAGAACTATAGATCGAAGATGTCGCTCCGTTAGTCAGAGGACACGGAATATTTCGCTTTCTATGATCAGTTCATGAAGGTCTGACCATAACGAAAAGTTGGGAATTTGATCCATTGTTTGAGGTGGATAACCAAGGAAAAAATACGTGTAAATATTTATGTAAATATTTAATTTTTTGAAAACTAATTAGGGATGTCACACCATGCTATTCAAAGATCGGAGATTTGCGGGTCAAGTTTTGGCTAGGGAGTTAGCGGCTTATGCTAACCGCCCAGATGTCCTGATATTAGGTCTACCCAGGGGTGGCGTACCCGTTGCTTTTGAAGTTGCCAAAGTATTAAATGCTCCCTTAGATATTTTGGTGGTACGTAAATTGGGTGTACCTGATCAAGAAGAACTAGCTATGGGAGCGATCGCATCTGGTGGTGTGCGGATAATTAATGAATATATTATTAATCTGGTGAAGATATCCGACGAAATAATTGCCAGAGTTGCAGTGCAAGAAGAACGGGAGTTAGAACGACGAGAACGGCTTTATCGCGGAAATCGCCCCTTTCCAGACTTACAGGGACGCACAGTCATCTTGGTAGATGATGGTTTAGCCACAGGTGCAACTATGTGGGCTGCTGTTGTGGCTGTACGAAAACAGCAACCGGCTGAGATTGTGATTGCTGTGCCTGTGGCCGCACCTGAAACTTGCCAAGAGTTGGAAGCTGAGGTAGACGAAATCGTTTGCGTCTCGACACCTAGTCCTTTCCACAGCGTTGGTCTTTGGTACAAAGACTTTCCCCAAACTACCGATGAAGAAGTCCGCGACTTACTCGCAAAAGCAACAAAGAACGGTGAAGAATATCTCTCGGCATCTAGATAAGCTTTGATGTTTGGGAATACAAACTTGTGCATTAGAAAATCACCTTTGCCCAAAAATATCTGCTAATTTTGCACCCAACTTCTAGCGAAAGAAAGAGTTTGAAGCTAGGTATGTCTGTAATCATGAATGCGGACAAGTGTTAACCCGCTGAATAACTGATATGCCGCAATATTTCGGAAAATTACCCACAACGAATCAACCTTGGACAACAGTTAGCAATGTAAAAGCTGTAACCTGGGACAAGAATATTATTAATTTTGACTGTGGCAACTCACGCCTTACCCTCAGCGTACTTGCTCCCAATTTAATCCGCGTGCGTTTCGCACCAAGCGGGGAATTTATACCTCGCCGCCCTTGGGCTGTGACGCTAGATGATGCAGAATGGGCGACAACGCCTTTTGCAGTACAGGAAACTGAAGCAACGGTAGAAATTGAAACATCACAGATTCGTGTGTGCGTTCAGCGGGAAAAATGTCGCATCGCCTGTTTCGACAAAGCTAATCGTCCTTTTGCCCAAGATGCAGATATGGGGATGGGTTGGCGAATGGGCGCAGTTGCAGGGTGGAAGGAAATTGCAGCCGACGAACATTTCTATGGCTTTGGTGAACGCACAGGCTGGCTGGATAAACTCAGCGAGGTAAAAACTAACTGGACAACGGATGCTTTAGATTATGATGCACTTACTGATGAAATGTACCAAGCAATTCCATTTTTTATGGCTTTGCGTCCGCAGGTAAGCTATGGCATCTTTTTCAACACCACTTTTTGGAGTCAGTTCGATATCGGTGCTGAACAACCAGGTATTTGGAAAATGGAGACTCGTGGCGGTGAATTGGATTATTACATTATTTACGGCCCCGAACCAGCCCAAATCCTGAAGACTTACACTCAGCTAACTGGGAGAATGCCGTTACCGCCGAAATGGGCGCTAGGTTATCATCAATGCCGCTGGAGTTACGAATCAGAAAACGTTGTGCGGGAATTAGCAAAGGAATTTCGCCAACGTCGCATTCCCTGCGATGTTATTCACTTAGATATTGACTATATGCGGGGCTATCGGGTGTTTACTTGGAGTCCTCAACGCTTCCCAAACGCGGCAAAACTCATTAGTGATTTAGCAAAGGATGGTTTTAAAACAGTCACAATCATTGATCCTGGTGTGAAGTACGAACCAGAAGCAAATTATGATGTTTTTGATCAAGGAATAGAAAACGACTATTTTGTACGTAAAGCTGATGGTGCGTTGTTCCACGGCTATGTTTGGCCTGAGAAAGCTGTTTTTCCTGACTTTTTACGTCCTGATGTGTCTAACTGGTGGGCTGATTTACACAAAAGCCTAACTGATATTGGTGTGGCAGGAATTTGGAATGATATGAATGAACCTGCCATAAACGATCGCCCTTTCGGCGATGATGGTGAAAAGATTTGGTTTCCGCTAGATGCACCACAGGGGGGAGATGGGGGAGATGAGGGAGATGAGGGAGATGGGGGAGAGGAGGAGAAGTTTCAATTCAAAATTCAAAATTCAAAATTAAGAATTGATGTGACTCATACAGAAGTGCATAACTTGTATGGGTTGATGATGGCTAAAGCTTGTTATGAAGGGTTGCAACGGCATCGAAGTTCAGAGCGATCGTTTGTGTTAACGCGATCGGGTTATGCTGGTGTGCAACGCTGGTCTTCTGTGTGGATGGGAGACAACCAATCGTTGTGGGAGCATTTAGAAATGTCTCTGCCGATGCTTTGCAACATGGGACTTTCGGGTGTAGCGTTTGTGGGTTGCGATATTGGTGGATTTGCTGGTAACGCCACAGCTGAATTATTCGCTCGGTGGATGCAGGTAGGAATGCTTTATCCATTGATGCGCGGCCACTCGGCAATGTCTACTGCTCGTCATGAACCTTGGGTATTTGGCGATCGCGTTGAAGATATCTGTCGAGAATACATTAACTTACGTTATCAACTACTTCCTTATATCTACACTCTTTTTTGGGAAGCGGTAACGACGGGCGCACCGATTTTAAGACCATTATTGTACCACTTCCCCAACGATCCGAAAACTTACACTCTCTACGATCAAGTATTGTTAGGTGCGTCGCTGATGGCTGCACCAATTTACCGCCCTGGAGTTGAGCATCGGTCTGTCTACTTACCCGCCGGCACTTGGTATGATTGGTGGAGTGGCGATCGCTATGAAGGGCCGATTCACATTCTTGCTCATGCACCACTGGAAAGAATGCCACTGTATGTCCGTGGTGGTGCGATCGTTCCCATGCAACCTGTCAGACAATACGTTGATCAAGCCCTACTCGACGAGATCCGATTACGGATTTGGCCTGGTAATAATGAATATCAGCTATTTGAAGATGATGGGCACACAAACAAGTATCAAAATACAAAATTTTCACTAACAAACATAAGCGTATTTACTGAATCTAACCAAATAGTAGTGGAAATTGGAGCGAGAGAGGGGGAATGGACATCTCCACCGCGTGAAGTGATTGTAGAACTTGTTGGTGTTGGAGAGCAACGTTTCCAAGACGATGGTCAGCGACATACTCTGCAATTTTGAAATGGGGAATGGGGACTGGGGAATGGGTACTGGGTACTGGGTAAGCTAATCGTCATTCATTTTTCCAGAATGATTCGCTTGTAGTAAGCGGCTCTATCCCTACTTTTATGCAACTTAAACGCCGATTAGCTTACTGGGTACTGGGAGGGAATATTAGTAAGATTTGGTTGGGGTTCCTAATGCCCAATGCCCAATGCCCAATGCCCAATGCCCAATTCCCAATCCCCAATCCCCAATCCCCATTATTTCCATACTCTAAATTGTCCAAGAAAAAATATGCATCTGGGTAGATGAAAAGTAAGTCAATAGGTAGCCTAAAATACAAAAGTTATAAAGGACTAACCTGTAAGAAATACTGAAATTTACTACGCTAGATAGATGCGGTTAGAGAACACTCAATGTTAAACGTTAACCGCTTGCGGCTGCAAGATATCTTGAAAATCCCTACCAATTCACTTGTGGCCAAAGTCGCAAGTGCAATCCCCATTTTGGTTGGCAGTTTAGTACTAGTTGGCTGGTGGCTTGGCATTGAAGTTCTCAAGAGCGGCTTTCCCGGTAGTCTTGCCACAATGAAAGTCAACACAGCACTGTGTTTTGTACTTTGTGGTCTGTCGCTGTGGTTATTTTTAACAACAGAGGAGCAAGGAAGCAGCAAAGAAAGAATAATTCAAAATTACCCCCACAATTCTACAGCCCGCAATGCCAAAGGGGGTTCGTTGAACCGACTCACTCTGATAATTGCCAGAGTCTGTGCAATAGCTGTCACCACAATCGCTGTCCTCACACTCTGTCAATACGCGTTTGGCTGGAATCTTGGTATTGACGAACTGGTGTTCCGTGATTCGCCAACTAGCATAGCGACATCACATCCGGGGCGAATGGGGGTGAATACAGCACTGAACTTTATGCTGGTCAGCGTAGCTGTACAGATTCTAATTCATCCAAAAACCCACCGCAGTTATTGGTATGCCCAGATTCTTGCTCTGGTCACTACTTTAATTTCCTTTCAGGCGCTCATGGGCTATGCCTACAAAGTGAGAGTTTTCTATGGACTTGCCCCTTATACAACATCAATGGCCTTACACACAGCGGTGTTGTTCAGCTTACTAGGTATAGGTATTCTGTGGGCGAGGGCAGAACAGGGGTTCATGAGGGTAGTTACAAGTGATACTTATGGTGGCTTACTTGCACGTCGTTTATTAGTTGCCGCGATCGCAGTACCTTTTGTATTGGGGTGGTTAATTGTTGAAGGTCAAAGGGCAGAAAAGTATGGCCCGGCTTTTGCAGTGTCGCTATTTGCCATTATCCTAATTGTAATTTTTACTATTTTGGTTTGGCAAAGTGCGTCGGTTATTGAACGCCTCAGCCATCAACGCGACCTCGCCCAAGAAGTAGTGAGAACCTACGAAGCTAAACTGGGGAGTTTCGTAGATGCTAATGTCATCGGGATTCTGTTTGGCGATGTGTACGGTGGTATCCACAAGGCAAACGACGAATATCTGAGGATGATTGGTTACACGCGGGAGGATTTGTTAGCAGGTAGGGTAAGTTGGAACAATATCACAGCACCAGAGTATCGATACTTGGATGAGCAAGGTGTCGCCGAAGCACAAGGAAATACCAACGCTGCTTGTACGCCCTACGAGAAAGAATATATTCGCAAGGATGGTAGCCGCATCCCGGTTTTAGTTGGTTACGTGCTGCTAGGAGAAAACCGGGAAGAGTCAGTAGCATTTATCCTCGACTTAAGCGATCGCAAGCAAGCAGAAGCAGAGCAACAAAAATTAGTATCGCTGGTAGAAAATAGCTCTGACTTTATTGGTATCACCACCCTTGAGGGTCAATTACTTTACATCAACGATGCAGGTCAAAAGCTGGTAGGGCTTGCCAGTCTTGACGAGGCGAGGCAAAAAGCAGTATTCGATTACGTTATGCCTAAAGACAAAGCCTATCTTCAAGAACATATTCTGCCGACTGTGCTATTACAAGGGCGCTGGCAGGGTGAATTCGGCTTCCGGCATCTCCAGACAGGTCAACCAATACCAGTTGATTACAACATCTTCACTGTTACAGACAAGAATACAGGTCAGCCAATCGCCCTAGCAACTGTGACTCGCAACATCAGCGAGCAAAAACTGGCTCAGGAACAAATATTACAACTAAATAGGGATCTACAGCGCCGGATTACTGAGTTACAAACTTTGTTAGATGTAATCCCCATTGGAATTGGCATTGCCGAAGATCCAGAATGCCAAAATATCAAGGTAAATCCTGCTTTTGCCAAACAGTTGGGGATATCACCAAGTACAAATGCCTCCCTCACTGCTCCCAGTGACGAAAGACCGACAGGCTTTAAAGTCTACCGAGAAGGAAGGGAATTGTCGGCAGAGGAACTCCCGATGCAGTACTCTGCTGCTCATGGTGTCGAAGTTCTGGATTTTGAAATCGATGTCATCCATGAAAATGGAAAACTTGTCAGGCTGTTGGAGTACGTTGCACCCCTGTTTGACGAAGATGGTAAAACCAGAGGATGTATCGGTGCATTTTTGGATATTACGGAGCGCAAACAGGCAGAGGAAGTACTTCTAAATCAGCACAAATGGCTGGAGAATGTGTTAAATCTGATGCCAAGACCGTTGCTGTTTATCGAACCGGGAACAGCGCGGGTAACTTTTGCTAATCGCTCTGCTGACGAATTAGCTGGGGGCGAATTTCCCAAAGGTGTACCAGCGGCAGAGTATCACACAGTTTACCACTATACAAATGCGGCTGGCGATCGCATCCCTAATGAACTTATGCCAGGAGTGCGGGTTGCCCTTGGCGAACGTCTAGATGGTTTGGAGGTAGACTGGCATACTCCCACTGGTGTCCGCTCTCTACTGATATTTGCCGATACTCTGCCAGCAATGCACGGTCATCCAGCTACCTGTATCTTGGTGTTCCAAGATATCAGCAACCTCAAGGAGGCACAAAAAGCACTCTCGTTAGGTTACAAAAGGCTAAAGCTACTATTCGACACAGCTAACGATTTACTATCGAGTCAGCAACCAGTAGTACTAATTGATAGCGTCTACCGCAAACTTGCAGACCAAATTGGTTTAGATGTTTACTTTAACTATTTGGTTGAGGATAACTCTCAGGTAATACGCTTGGGATCTTACAGTGGCATTTCCTCAGAACTGGCAAAGGAAATTGAGTCGTTGGCTTATGGTGAAGCGGTTTGTGGTACTGTAGCCCAGGAGCGTTGTGCAATAGCTCTAGAGAATGTCCAGCAATCAACTGACCCGAAAACAGAATTGCTTCGTTCTTTAGGCATTACTGCTTATTATGGTTATCCATTGATTGCCCAAGGACGGTTGCTAGGTACTCTTTCTTTTGGCAGCCGCACTCGGTTAAGCTTCACCGAAAATCAAAAGGGGATGATGCAAGCAGTATGCGACCAAATAGCGATCGCAATGGAACGGGCTAGTTTAATTGCTTCTTTGCAACTACAAACTGAGCAGTTGCAAGAGGCTAACCGCATGAAGGATGAGTTTCTAGGGATATTGTCTCACGAGTTGCGATCGCCTCTCAACGCTATCCTTGGCTGGGCGCAATTACTGCAACGAAGCAAGCTCAATGAAACCCAAATGGCTAGGGCTACGGAGACAATTGAGCGTAACGCCAAAGCACAAACTCAGCTAATTGAAGACTTGCTGGATATATCGCGGATGATTAGAGGCAAGTTACGCCTCAATGTCCGCACTTGTAATTTGGTTTCCATGATTGAGTCGAGCCTAGAAACTGTTAGTCTAGCCGCCCAATCCAAGGAAATCGATTTGAGATTTTCTCTCATTCCTTCAAAAGAAACGCCAAATTCAGATTGCGGATTAGGAATCAATGGCGAAAATCTCGAATCAAGAGAAGCCCAATCCCAAAGCAATGAACACTTAGAGAACAGCAAGCTTGCCGAAAATCCTCAATTTTTAGTTTCTGGGGATTTCGAGCGCTTACAGCAAATCATCTGGAATCTGCTATCTAATGCCATCAAATTCACACCTGGCGGAGGGCGGGTAGAGGTGCAGTTGTCAATAGTCAGTGGACAAGAAAAGCAACAGACAACGGATCAATATGCTCAAATTCAGGTGATTGATACAGGTATTGGTATCAATCCTGATTTTCTTCCTTATGTTTTTGATCGCTTTCGTCAAGCTGATAGTTCTAGCACTAGAACCTATGGTGGATTAGGACTAGGATTAGCGATCGTCCGTAATTTAGTCGAATTACATGGCGGTACTGTCCACGCAGATAGTCCGGGTAAAGAGCAAGGGGCAACTTTTACAGTCAAACTACCACTTCTGAAAACTCCTCCCCTCTCTCCCCCCGCCTATCCCTGCCTCTCTCCCTCTCCCTCTCCCTCTCCCTCTCTCCCCCTCTCCCTCCTTGGCGTGCGTGTGGTGGTTGTAGATGACCAAGCCGATACCCGTGAATTCATCACTACAGTCCTCGAACAGTACCAAGCGGAAGTTAAGGCAGTAGGATCAGTTCCAGAAGCATTACAGCTAATTATGCAGTGGAAACCAGATGTTATAGTCAGCGACATCGGTATGCCCCAAGAGGATGGTTACTCTTTGATCCGCAAACTGCGATCGCAACCCCCAGAATTAGGGGGAAATATTCCCGCAGCAGCATTGACAGCTTATGCTAGAGCAGAAGATCGGATGCGAGCTATACAAGAAGGTTATCAGCTACATTTACCTAAACCCATTGAGGCCGCTGAGTTAGCTACAGTAGTCGCCAGCCTTGTTGGACGGACTTAGAACGAATGGGGAATAGGGCATTGGGCATTGGGCATTGGGCATGGGGCATTGGGAATAGGGCATTGGGCATTGGGCATTGGTTATTCTCCTTGTCTCCCTCATCTCCCTCATCTCCCCCTGCTCCCTTACTTCCCCATTCCCTCGTATATTTTTATTTCAGTATGAATAATGATTGTGTATTGGGGCGATGAGTACTTGGTATAAGCGGCTTCAATACAGTTCGGCTAGCTGGTTTGGTTGTAGTATCTCACTCAACTGCATATCACTATATCTCAACCGTATTGGGAGTTATCCGAAATATATTGAAAGCGGCTTCCGAAATAGGCAATTTAAGAGTTGTATTTAAAACATGTAACCTTGGTTAATTCAAACAGGCTACATAAAATAAAACTTGGATATATTAAGAAATTAATGTTAAAAATAAAACTTTTGTTTACTTAGTTAGATTTATTAGTCTGTGGTATTTCCTCTTTGTGTAAAGCTCCTACGTCCCAGTACACTTCTTGTATGCTTTTTAATTTTTTACTAGATTTTCTGAGTATATTTATTTAGAAAAATATGTATGTAAAAAAATGGGTACAAGTAGTCTATATTTCAAGCCTCACGAATCTAATCAAACAAGTACTTTTTATACATTAAGATAAATCCTATGATCGCCCTAACAAACACATTAGTAAAAAAAGTAGCTGAACCACAACAGCTAGATAGTATTGACTCACATGACTCGAAGCGAGCTGATTTTTTACAAGAAGTAATTGAAGGCTTAGAAGACGGTATATTAATTTTAAGCCAAGCAGGTGAAGTGGTTCATACTAATGCATCTGCTCATCGCCTTTGTTGTCAATTCAATCAAGATAATTGCAACGAAAATTTTGTACCGCCAGTCATCTGGGAGCTTTGCGAATCCCTACTTAGCAGTCGGTATTTATTTTCTGATAAGCTCATCATTTTATCAGATGAGATTGTGCTGGATAAGTCAAATGTTTTTCGTGTTAGGGTGAGACTACTAGATTTAGATGGGTTTGAAGTGCCTTGCTTGTTAGTGACTATCGAAAATCAGTGTGAGTCCTTGAAAAGTTTAGCAATCACTGAAGTTAAAAAATTTGACTTGACGCCGCGAGAAGCTGAAATTTGGTTTCTCTATAGAAACAACTACAGCTACAAAGAAATTGCCACTAAGCTTTACATCACCATAAACACAGTGAAAAAGCACATGAAAAATATTCACACCAAGCGACAAGCGTATCTTGCAGTTGAATAGTAGCAATAAAACAGGAGTCAGAATTCAGGAGTCAGAATTCAGGAGTCAGAAGTAAAACACAATTTATACCTGGCATTGAGACGAATAGAATAGGTAGACGTAATTAAATGTAAGAGAAAACTTTTGTTCGTAGTGAGCGATTTATCACTTTATACAAGGTTCTAAATGACTAGAGCCACTTACTACGAGCTTTGATTTAATTAAGCCTTTCTAATTATTGAGATTCAGGAGTTTGTTGCAGGCGTAATAAGGTATTGTAAACCTGCCGTTTTAACAGATTGTTATTTTGTAGTTCTATGGTAATTTTGTTGAACTGATCAATGCTTAAACCATTATCTTCGACAATTTTTTGAGAGCGAGTACAGTAATTTACTGCGATATCTTGAGCTTTTCTGGGAAGACCATTTATGCTGTTAGAGTCGTTACAAACAATCTTAGGAATTTCTCCATTGCCAATCAGTTTTTTAATTTCTTCAAAGGCATTTTGACGTGCTGGCTCCATTGCTAGCACGGCTTGAGCGTAGTTGTCGATTTCAGTGTTATTAACTATTGGTGGTGGAGTTTGAGCGTAAGCTTGTGAACTCAGTGAAAAAGCGTTGGAAATCACACCCGCAGTGGCGATCGCGCCAAAAAAGAATGAATGATAAAGGATTCGCTTTCGGCTAGATCGGGAAAATAAATCGGAAATTTTCTTCATATAGTGTGTGACACAGAACTACATCAGGGATATTATAAGGACTTTGAATTATTTTCGGAGTTGGAAGTTCCAGCAACTGCTCAATACATCAAGTTTTTATATTTGATTGTCAATTTCCTCGGCATACTTGACAAAGTTCGATTATTTTAGTCTGGAGTGTTGACATTTCTGATGCTCCTTGCTTGAGGCTCACTTCTAACTCCAATAGCAGGGGTAAGCAATATATTAACTGTTGCACAGAAAGTAGCCTGATTTCTTGCTGTAAGAAGTAGATCCGTTTGGGATTACCGATATCAGCAGCCTTAGCGATCGCTTGTTGATTGCGCTCACCACTTTCTATCATAATCTTGACCCATAGCCAGGTGCGAAATTGTCCAATCAGTGTGGCAACTATCCGTAATCCCGGTTCGGAAGCATTGCTCAAATCTGCCAAGGTTGTCAAAGCTTTAGCTGTATCTCCTGTTCTAATTGCTGCTGCTAATTGTAAGCTATTTTGAGTAGTATTTCTTACTAACTTTGTAACAGTATCTACGTCTAAAGGCTTATTGCTTCCTTGGGCATATAGCCGCAATTTCTCTAACTCATTGTAGAGAAGTCGTGTATCATTCCCAACGGATTCTGCCAACAACTGGGCAGTATTGGCAGTCAGTTTCACACCCACAGTCTGGGCTGCTTGATTAACAGATTGCACCAGTAATTCTGTTTTCCAAGGGGGAATGAGGGGAAATTCTCGGAATTCAGTAGCAAATTGTTTTAACAATTTTGTGGATTTGAGTCGTTCATCTGGCTTATTGCGGCTGGTGAGCAATAAAAATGAGTTTTCGGGGATGACAGGTAGCGATCGCCCCAATTCTCCTAAAACATTCTCTGGACAGTGCTGACACAGGGTTGTATTTATCAGCCATACCAAGCGTCCACCAGCGCCAAAAGTGGGTGTCATGACTTGATTTAACCCCTGGATAGCAGCATCAGCTTGCTCTGGGGGGAATGCAGTGTAATTAAAACTTATCCAGTTGGGATCGAGGATGCGATCGCGCAAAACAGCGATCGCCTTTTCCATCGCAAAATCATCCTCACCCCAGTAAACATAGATTGGCATAAATAAATCTCATAATAGATGGGCATGGGGCATGGGGCATGGGGCATGGGGCATGGGGCATTGGGCATTGGGCATTGGGCATTGGGTATTGGTTATTTATTTCTCCCTCATCTCCCTCATCTCCCTCATCTCCCTCATCTCCCTCATCCGCCTCTCTGCCTCATCCGCCTCTCTGCCTCTCTGCCTCTTTCCCATGCCCAATGCCCCATTCCCCAATCCAAAAAACTAAATACTTTTAAAATCATTCTGTTAATCGGGGTAATTTTCCCTAAAATCTATCAAGTGAGAGCGTGAGGCTATAAAGATTGGACGACAACTATCAAACTTACTTAAATCGGTTAGCACGACTGACGCTGCCAGAAGCCTACAGATCCCAAGCCCAGCATATTCAGGAATCTTCTAAATTTCAGCCACATTCTGGGTTGAGACAAGCAGCGTCCTTTCCTGGCTATACGCTAATTACACCGCCGGCAGAAGAAGAATCACAAAACTCTGCTTTCTATACCAAATTACAGACTTACCAACAGGAACTTTTGCAGTTACCTGTAAACCGTGATTTGATTGTACCTCTAGCTCCTGCTAGCTTCCACGTGACTTTAGCGGATTTAATCTGGGACAGTGCTTACCTTGACGCCTGCGAAAAAAATCCCAAATTTGACGAGGAATTACACTCTTGTTTAGCCGAAACCTTTCAGCAATATCAACAATTGATGACAAACAAGAGTCATCCGATTAAATGGCAAATGCTGGGGCTGATACTAATGCCAAGAGCAATAGCCGTTTGTTTAGTACCTCAAGATGAACGCTGCTACGAGGAAATTATTAAATTTCGCCGAACAATTTATCAAAATCCCAAGTTAATGGCCTTGGGTATTGAGCAGCATTATCATTTTACAGCCCACGTTACATTAGCCTATTTTGGGGAGGTTTCATCTGACTTAGACCGCGTAAGTTTCAGCACCATGCTTTCTCAATTGAATGAAAAATGGCTGTTGAATTTGCCAGAATTTTTGATCAATCGCGTCGAATTGCGAAAGTTTGACAACATGACACGCTATTATCGTGAACCAGACTGGCCGATTTTAGATTTTTGACCTTAGATAAGCATTAATCTGAACAAAAAACCTCAGAATTCAGCATTCAGCAGTCATATAGTAATCCTATTTGATTTGTAACAATTGCAACCGACAGATCCCCGACTTCTTTAAGAAGTCGGGGGTCTTGCTTTTCCCG
>NZ_JBDNJQ010000097.1:0-30264 GCF_051172895.1 Nostoc sp. CALU 1950
GGGCGCACGTTTGTGCGCCCCTAAAATCTAAAATATTTCTAAAATATTGAGGTAATCGCTAATGAGCTTCCGTTATAGCGCGACTCAAGCGTGGTTTATCTAAACCAATCTGATTTAGTAGTAACCAAGATTGAATCAGGTCGGGGCCATGAACATCTCCAGTTAAAGCTGCTCGGAGCGATCGCATTACCAAGCCTTTTTTGACTTTTTGCTCTTTCACCACTTGTTTAATAATATCCTGGGCGGCGGCTTCCGATAATTGCGGCTGGTTTTCCAAAGCTTTGACAATCGCCTCAAGGACAGAAGCAGAACCTTCTTGTTTCAGTTGTGTGCTACCTTCATCGCTAAATTCAACTGTGTCGCTAAAAAACAGTTGGCTTTGAGCTACTCCATCTACTAAACGAGTCAAACTCTGACTAATTAAAGTTACTAGCTGTTCTAACCAGGGGCGTTCTCTTCCACCATCAAATTTATACCCAGCCGCTTGCCAATAGGGGATGAGTAAATCTGTAAGTTTATCTACTGGCGTCTTGTGGATATACTGGCTGTTCAACCAATCCAGCTTGTCCCAGTCAAACTTTGCGCCTGCTTTATTGACGCGCTCAAAGCCAAATTCTTTAGCAGCTGTTTCTAAGGTAAATATTTCTTGCGTTGAGTCTGGTGGCGACCAACCCAGTAATGTCATGTAATTCACCAAGCCTTCAGCAGTAAAGCCCATTTTCTGAAAGTCAGAAATGGAAGTGACGCCATCCCGCTTAGAAAGCTTGCGTCCTTCCATGTTCAAAATCAACGGTGTGTGGGAAAATTCTGGGATTTTTGCCCCCATTGCTTCATATAGCAGAATTTGCTTGGCGGTGTTGGCGATGTGGTCTTCTCCCCGGATGACATGGGTGATTTGCATATCGATGTCATCCACTACAACGACAAAGTTGTATAAAGGTTGACCACTACCCTCGTCTGAAGCGCGGGCGATGACCATATCACCACCTAAATCGCTACCTCGCCACGACATTTTTCCTCTTACTAGGTCATTCCAGACGATTTCGCGCCCATCTTCGATTTTGAAACGAATTACAGAAGAACGACCTTCTGCTTCAAAAGCGGCGCGTTGTTCTGGGGTGAGGTTACGGTGACGATTGTCATAGCGAGGAGCTTCGCCTCTAGCTTTTTGGGCTTCTCTGAGACTTTCTAATTCTTCTGAGGTGGTGTAGCAGCGATAGGCTAATCCTTGATCTAGCAGTTTTTGTACTGCTTCTTTATAAAGATCCAGGCGTTGGGATTGGAAAAATGGCCCTTCATCCCAGTTAAGCCCTAGCCAGCGCAGTCCTTCAAGAATATTGTCGGTGTATTCGGGACGCGATCGCTCTAAATCTGTGTCTTCTATTCGGAGTATAAATTTCCCGCCGTGGTGGCGGGCAAATAACCAGTTAAATACAGCTGTTCTAGCTGTACCAATATGTAAATTTCCGGTTGGACTCGGCGCAATACGGACTCTAACAGTCACAGTTGATTCTCTCTTTCGCAAAGCATGATAAATGTAGCTTATATTCAAACCCCGAATTCTGAGTCAATCCTTTTGGGGAATTCAAAGTTTAAAACCACCGAAGTTTATTTCGATGATTAACTACTGATAAATTTAGAACGGGACTGACGGGGCTCGAACCCGCAACTTCCGCCGTGACAGGGCGGTGCTCTAACCAATTGAACTACAGTCCCTTGTTTGGCAACTTTCCTATTATCACTATTTTTTTTCTACTTGTCAAGTGTTTTGGAATAGGAAATTAGAAATTATTTTTGTCTTGTCTCTCCAAGGTGGGAATTTTTCGTTAAAACCTTGATAATACAACCTGTGGTTCTGATTCGAGATGCTGCAATATCCGGGATTGCATTTGTTTATACTGCTGCTTTAATAGCTGTTTGCTCAACTGGGGTTGAGAAGTGGGTGGTAGATTATGACTCTGTTTTACCCAAGTTTTCAACATTTGTCGCTGAGTTGGCTCAATGCGACTGCTGAGAACTTTGATGCAAGAATTTGGTGCTTCCAGAGTAAAGAAAATCAAAGGATACTGCTCATTCTCAGCCAATAAACTTACCAGCCTAAGATTTTGGGGATTTTGCATATCTAAATAGCATGGTAGCCACTTAGGAGCCAATTGCCGATTGTAGAGTACAGTCACCCACAACAGCATTGGGTGAGGGGATGTCATGAAGATAAACTGGTTGTAACGGGTAGAAACCGCATAGTTTTTGATTTCTTGTTTAGGTAACATCAACCATAACGCTGTTAGAGATCCTTGTGGAGTGTCTAGAAGCTGAGGAAAAACAATTTCTTGAATTGGTTTATTTTGAGGCCACAAAAGTTGCCGATAGCTTTGTTCTACTGTGATTGGTAATCCAGAATCTAAGGGACGGCTAAGGATAGAGTTAGAGCCTAAAGTTGTAGATAAGCTGGGACAATTAGACTGTTCTAAGCTGTTTAATACTTGCAAAATTTGAGCGATATTTTGTGGGCGATCGCCTGCTTTTTTAGCAAGACAAGCCATAATTAAATTATTTAGCTTTTGAGGTATTTTCAGAGTCGGTTTAACCTCTGCGATCGCTTTTGGTTGTTCAAAGTGATGTGCTTTATACCAAGCCCCAAAATAGTCTGTTTCTGGTTGCCAAGGTTTTTTGCCTGTGAGCATCTCAAACATCATTACACCCAGGCTATAAATATCAGAGCGACTATCTAATTTTTCCCCATCTAGTTGTTCTGGAGAACAGTAGGGTAAAGTGCCATTAAATCCCCTACTTGTACTAGCTGTTGATGCATAATTTAAAAATCTAGCAATCCCAAAATCAAGAATTTTAACTAACTGACCCAATATCGGATCGGGAATAACTAATATATTGGCAGGTTTGATATCTCTATGAACTAATGGACAAATTTTGCCATCAATGTTAATACCTTGATGAGCACATTGTAAGCCTAAACAAATTTGGCGGGAGATAGTTAAAAACATGGGCAGAGGTAACGGAATCAAATCCTTTAAACTCTTGCCACATAAATATTCCATGACGTAGTATGGTTTGCCTTTCTCATTCACACCATAATCATACGCTCTTACTATGTGTATACTCTTTTGACTCAAAGCTGCACTCATTAAAGCTTCACGAGCAAAATCTTGTTGCATCTTGGTATCGACAACAGTTTGAGTCAAAAACTTGATAGCAACTGGTATTCCTCCTAACAAAATATCATTTGCTAAAAAAACTTCACCCATACCACCGCTACCAATTAATTGCTTGAGTTGATAACGATTGGCAAGCAAGCCCGTACTACTTGGAGATGTAAATAAGCTCTGATTCACTTTATTAACCTCCACTGCTGAGTACATTTAAAGTTAGCAATACATACATAATTAAAAGAAGGTTTTTAGGTAATGGAGGGAACCATCTTGATGGCAGACTTTCAATGGCGTGATACAAACTTAAAAAAAATCTCCAAGAATTTATTCATCCAATTTTTTAAACTTTCTTTTTCAGATTTCTGATGCATAGCTAAATTTTGTAAAATGTCTAACTTCAGCTTTTCATACTCTGTTTTGAGAATATTTTTGGCTTGATTAGGCGAAATTAGTTCTTTTGACTGTTGACTTATATCTAACCAATCTACAAGTTGCTGGCGCTGGCTAGGGGTGATATTTAAAGTTGTTACATGAGAGCAACGTGTTGGATCTTCTAGGGTAAAAAACAGTAAATGATAGTAGCCTACTTCCGCTAAACCACGTGCTATATTCTGTCCTTTATTGTCTTTCAAATCCAGAAAATAAGGTAGCCATTTAGTCATAGAAGGTTCGGCATCGTATAGTATTGTTACCCACAATAGCATCGGGTAGACATTCATTTTACTAATAAATTCAGTGCCATGTATTTGATCCAAAAATCTTGTAATCTCTTGTTTAGGCAACATTGCCCAAAAAGTTGGTATGGGTCTTTGGGTAGTATGTAGTAAATGCGGAAACCCAATTGGCGCAATTGGTTTATTTTTAGGCCAATTTTTCTGCAAACACTCTTGTTCTGTTAATAAAGTTGCAGGTACTAATTGAACCGGAAATGAGAGGTTAACAATGTCATTACCATTGCTAGGAATAACATCTTTAAGCTGAATATTAACCTTTTCTAAATCTTCTAATATTTTGTTGATATTTTGAGGGCGATCGCTTACTTCTTTAGCTAAACAACTCATCAATAGTTTTTCTAATATCTGCGGAACTTTGACTTGCGGATTAATTTCTTCAACTGTAGGTGGCATTTGAAAGCGATGCGCTTGATACCAAGTACCAAAAGAGTTACTTTTTGTCTGAAATGGATGCTTTCCTGTCAGCATCTCAAACATTAGTACTCCCAAACTGTAAATGTCAGAGCGGACATCTAGCAGTTTACGTCCTTCCATGTGTTCTGGAGAACAGTAAGGCAAACTGCCAATAAAAGAATCTGTCAGCGTCATTCCACTTCGCTCTGTTAGGAATTTTGCAATGCCAAAGTCGAGTATTTTGACAATTTCTCCTTGTTTACTATCTTCACTAATGAATATATTTTCTGGTTTAATATCCCTGTGAACAATAGGATAAATCTCTCCTTTAAGGCTGATGCCTTGGTGGGCACATTGTAAACCTAAGCAAATTTGATTACAAATCCGCAAAAACTTTGATATTGTTAAGGGCTGAATTTTGAGAATTTGTTTGAGATTTTTTCCTTGAAGGTATTCCATTACATAAAACGGAGTTTTATCTTCAGTAACGCCATAACTTAAGATGCGAACAATATGTTTACTTTTGCGACCCAATTGAGCGCCAATAAAAATCTCTCTGGCAAAGCGTTGGGACATTTGTTGGTTCGCTAAATTAAGTGATAAGATTTTAACTGCTATCGGCATACCACCCTTAGCAGTATCTTCGGCTAGATAAACTCTACCCATCCCCCCTTTGCCAATCAAATCTCTGATTAAATAGCGATTATTTAAACATTGTCCGATGTAATCGTCTAATTCTGATTTTTGCCCTACCATATTCTCAATTTTATTTTGTTTCATGAAAATCATTTTTGAAAAATATTGTTGGCAAAATACTTTAATAAGTCTAGCTATTTATTAAATTTAAAATTTTAAAGAAATATCATTATTTTGAGATAACTAACTACAAGCTTTTATTATGGTTAATTTCTCTGCAAAAGCTTCTAAATATTGTGTAACATATTTATTAAGGATTACGGTTGAGAAATTACACGGAAACTCTAAATAGGCTAGATAAAGTTACCTAGTAGATTCCGTGATTACACAGTAATAAGTAAATAGCAGTAAAGCCGCGATGTCTACGACGGGCTATGCCTACGCACCTTATATTTCTGTACAGCTAATTGTTAAAATTTGGCAGTAAACGGCGTAAGAATCTAATTAGCGGAGTTTCAATTTTAATTTGAAAGGCTAGTATCTGGGTGCGTTGTAGGGAGTTGAAATTGTTATCACTGATGAGAATTAATGATTGTTGTCCATTGGGTAGCTTAGGGCCAAGAGTTAAGCCTTCGATGTTGTCTAGCAGTACATCTAGTTTTCTCAAATCTAATAGCAGTTTTTTCTGAACTGGTTTAATATTTTTGGCATCAACTGCTAAAAGGCTATCAATAGTATGAATATCATCGGCTCCTTCTAAAGAAACCTGAAACAGGGAAACAGCAAATCCTAAACCAGTGAATGACCGCTCTAAACTTAGGAAGTGTCCTTGATTGTCGAGAGCAAGTAAATCGGGCAATCCACTAGCGAATTTGCCAATTAAATTTAAAAATGGTGCAACTGGTTCTGTTTGGTAAAGAAATTCCTTTTCTGGCTGGTTGTTGGGCAAGTTGTATTGCAAAATTCGGCAAGGACTACCGATATTAGGTTTAGCCGCGACACCATCTTGAATTAGAGCATTTTCGGTAGCTGTGAATAGATGCTTTTTATCGGGTGTGATGGTAAGGCTTTCAAAAGCCAAGTTATTGCGGATACCTTGTTGACTAGTTTTATCTGGCAAAAATTTGTTTGGGATGGGGAGTGTTGCAATTTCTCTGCCAGAAGATAGTGAGAACTCTTTAATAAAAGGATTAATTAATTTTACAGCATCGCCTTCAGAAGAAATAAACACAGTTGCTTTATTAGTTAATGCAATACCTTCTGTATCACTTTCACTAGGGCGGAATGTTTGACCATTTTGATTTAATAATGTAGTAACACTAACTGGGATAATTCCATTTTTTTGTAGGGAACCTTTACTCAAGTCGATTTTCAGAGTGTATAAACGGGCATTAGCTTTTTGCCCACGGTCATCGGAAATAGCATAGTAAAGGTTGTTTTTTACATTATATGTAATTCCAGATAAGCCTCCAACTTCAGTTTTCTGAAAGATTAAACCTTTCGGTAAAGTGGCTTCCCCAATAAATTCTATGCTACTGATTTCAACAGCATTTATATGTAAAACTCTAAATAAGAAAATGATAATTATAATCGGGATAAAAAAGTAAATAATTCGCGGAAATACAAATATTTTTTTAATGAACTGCATGGAAAGCTCTTGCTAAATTTTGAAAATTATAAACCAATACGCTTGGGTTAAGGGCTAATTGTACAAATTTGTGGTTTTTTTTAGACGCGATAAATCGCCGTCTCTACAAGTGTTTTGGTCTTATCTGAACTGTAATAAACAAGATAGCATTGAAAGAGTACTGATACAATTTATGCATAAAGATGCACTAAATCATATTAATACCTACAGCTATTTACCTGAAAATAGCTGTAAGTACAAGGAAGAAAAACGTGGACGCGAAGAGGCTTGCCGCAGCTATCGTAAAGAACAAAACTATACTGGAATATGCGAAGTACTCAGCGTTAATTAAGCAAGTCGCAAATCATATTCATCCTGAAAAAAGTTGACAAGCCAATCTTTGACTCTGCGGGTAGCGCGACAATCATCTTCGTTGTAGCTTTGGATAATTTCTAGTAAGGTGCGATCGCCTGTTTCTAGCCACTGATCATACCAGTAAATACATTTGGCACCACTAGCTTCTTTTTCCCGCCATTCAAATCCTAGCCAACGAGCGATCGCTTTGAGGGCATAGCTTTCTATTGGCAATGCTACACTTTCGGTTAATTGTTCATACACATCCACAAATCGATTCAGGACAGGACGCACTAAGGAGTAAGGAGTGTGGTAAAGCTTTGCCATCCGTTTGACTGTATCAAACTCGTAGACACAAAAATGATAAATTGGCGCTTCGGGATATTGCCAAACCAAATCCAAAAATTGCTGCCAAACTAATTCTTCGTCTTCTGGTTTGTCTGCTAAAAACGAATAAAACTGTTCTGTATTGGCAACTCTATCAACAACTAAAACCCCCAAGAGATAATTTAAATCCAAATCTGGCTGTGCTTCAATATCAAAGTAAATCTCTATGGGTGCTGTAAATGTAATATCTTCTATTGGTAACGGGTAGGGTAAAATTAGGGGTCGTTTTTCTAGTGCAGATTGAGCTTGCACTACCAGCTTGGGTGCTATTTCTCTGTCAAAACCAAGTAGGTTTTCTAAGGTGCTGGGACTGGTGTTAGCGAGAGATTCCAGTGTGGTGATGGCTAAGGCTTGGAGTTGAGTGTAGCGAATGGGTGTTACGCCTGGTAATAATGAGAGATGTTTTTCAGATTGAGCGATCGCATAACATTCACTATACCAATGGCAAAGATTGCACTTTTGGCGAGAAATAAACACTTCTGGCGGATTCGGTAACTCTAAAACTTGAATAAACTCTTCCAGAATTTCCTGCATCCGTGGCGTCCATTTGAACAAATCCACCGCATAGTTTGTATTTTTGCTTCGCAATATGAGCGAAGCTGTTTCAGCCGGAACTCTTTGCACTGTCGCCAATACTTGAGCATGAAATGCAGCGACAACTTGATATTCTTGCTTAGGACGCTTACCGAGTTCAATATTAGCCGGGACGTATATCCAATCCCCAAAATGGGATTGTCCTGGCTGTTTCACAAGTAAATCTGGACGACTTAGGAGGGTGTATGCTTCAGAATAATTTGCTAACAGTACTCCTTTATATATGTATTCAACCCCACGCTGCATCAATTCTAAAGTTTCTTTCTCTCCCCTTTCCCAGTTTCCATAAGAATAATCTGGTTGGTGATAAGTCATTTGTGCCAAAGCACTCAGCTGATGAGCGATTTTGTCCTGTTGCAGTTTCCGTAGCAACTCATTGGGAGCATCGCGCTGACTTTTGTCACCGTGAGTATCTAGAAAAGGCCGGCGTTTACAGCGTTGATATTGCAGTAGGAGTTCAGCATTAATTAGCATCTTTATAAGTTAACAAGAATTAGCACACTCTGGGAGTAAATTAGACAACTAAAATCTGGAAGTAGCGATACCTTTGGTGGGCTACGCCAACGCATCCACACTTAATTTGCCGTTTATTTTATACTGTCAACAGCTAGCTATTGGTTTAAACAGCACAAGCGTTTGCTTTTTTGCCAAATTACAACTGCAAGAGAGTAACATAATCACGGTTTATCCATTATTACAAGGGTACATGACAGAAAAACATGAGCCGTGTCTCATCTGTGAGCGTGTCACACTCTGGAGAAACGGTCAGAATCCCTACTTTATCCACGAATTCGAGCATTCAATCTTTGTGATTGGCGATCATCAGTTTCATCGCGGATACTCCCTCATCCTTCTAAAAAAACATATTAGAGAGTTGCATGAACTTCCCCCACCTATCCAGTCCGCCTTATTTCAAGAGGTGATGTTGGCAGGACAAGCTATTGTTAACGCTTTTAGTCCGTGGAAAATGAATTATGCCTGTTATGGAAATGGTGAGCCACATATTCATTGGCATCTCTTCCCCCGTTACGAGTCTGATCCAGATCGCAAGGCTAATCCGTGGCGTAATGTATCAGAGTTCAAACATCATCTGATTAGTTCTCAAACAGCCCAGAATCTAAGAGAAAAAGTCACAGAGCATTTATCGTTACTGATTACGAGATGAAATTTGGCAGCGAGGGCTTAAATTAATTTCATTGCTCCTACCACAAAGTACAAATTCCTCTAAATCTCAATAACCTGCAAACAGCAGATATCCCTTGTGAATTATGACTAGTATTTCTGCATCACCAATCAAGCTGCATCGCCATAGAGAGCAATTTCCAGCTTTAGCAAATAAGACTTATTTCAATTATGGCGGACAAGGGCCGATGCCCCAAAAAGCAATGGATGCTATGACCCAAACTCAAGCTTATGTTCAAGAAATAGGCCCCTTTGGGAATGAGGCATATAGCTGGATAGCACCCCAGACTCAAGCAGCAAGAGAAGCGATCGCTTTGGAGTTAAATGCACCAAGCCAAACAATTACTCTCACTCAAAATGTCACTGTTGGCTGTAATATCGCTATGTGGGGCATTGAGTGGCAAGCTGGCGACCACATGCTGCTCTCGGATTGCGAACATCCAGGTGTGATTGCGACAGCGCAGGAAATTGCGCGGAGATTCGCTGTAGAAGTTACTACCTGTCCCCTAAAAGCGACTTTAAATGAGGGCGACCCTGTAACAGTAATTGCCCAACACTTGCGCCCCAATACCCGCCTAGTGATATTGAGTCATGTTTTCTGGAATACTGGTCAAGTTTTACCTCTTGATAAAATTGCCGAAGTATGCAGAAATAATCATTCTGCACTATTAATAGATGCTGCCCAATCTGCTGGTTTATTGCCTTTAAACTTGACTGAATTGGGAGTTGATTTTTATGCTTTCACTGGTCACAAATGGTTATGTGGCCCTGCGGGTGCTGGTGGTTTGTATGTTCGACCAGAAGCACGAGAAAGCTTGAAACCTACATTTATTGGCTTGAATGGCATTGTTGTGGATAGTCAATCTCAGCCTGTGGACTGGCTTCCAGATGGGCGACGATACGAAGTGTCTACATTAGCTTATCCGTTGTATCTTGGGTTAAAGGAAGCGATCGCAATTCATCAGCAATGGGGAACGTCACAGGAACGTTACGAGCAAATTTGCCACAACAGTGAGTACCTCTGGCGACAATTGACAGCGTTACCTGATATTAAATGTTTGCGAACTTCCCCACCCGAAAGCGGCATAATCTCCTTCCAACTTGGAAATAATCAGCCGCAAGCTCATTTGAAGTTGGTGCAATTTTTAGACTCACAAAGGATATTAACTCGGACAATTGCCGATCCTAGCTGTATACGCGTTACCGTCCATTACTTTACTTTAGAATCGGAAATCGACCTATTGGTTGAGGCAATTCAAAGTTTTAGCAAGATTAATTAAAGGTTAGGAGTTATAAATTCTCAGAGTGAAAATTAGAATTTTCACTCCTAACTCTGCCAATTTTAGATTTTGGATTGAAGTAAAAATCTAAAATCTAAAATCCAAAATGTAAATAATTTCTAACTTGAAAATGGAACGCCCAATCTTATACTTAGCCATAACTAACCACGGCTTTGGTCATGCTACTCGCACCGCATCTATAGCCGCGACAATTCAAAAATTATGCCCAGAAGTTCTACTAATTCTGGTGAGTACTGCCCCACGCTGGTTGCTAGAGTGCTACATACAAGGCGATTTTATCTATCGTCCCCGTGCATTTGATTTGGGTGTGGTGCAAACGGATAGTTTGACAATGGATAAAGCAGCGACTTTAGAAAAGTTGCTGGATATTAAGAAGCATCAGAACTCGCTGATTGCTTCAGAAGTGAATTTTATCCGCCAAAATCGCGTTAATCTCATTTTGGCAGATATTCCCTTCCTCGCTCCTGGATTTGCCAAAGCTGCAAATATTCCCTGCTGGATGATGAGTAACTTTGGCTGGGACTTTATCTACCGAGATTGGGGAGGCGAATTTACCGCAATTGCAGATTGGATTAGTGATGGGTACTCAAAGTGCGATCGCTTGTTTCGTCTCCCTTTCCATGAACCAATGCAGGCTTTTAACAATATCACAGATGTAGGCTTAACAGGCGGTTCCCCTCGTTACTCTGCTGATGATTTACGTTCTCTTTGGGGAATAGCTACACCAGTCGAAAAAACTATTTTATTGACCTTTGGTGGTTTGGGTTTACAGCAAATCCCCTACGATAACCTGCGGCGATTCCCAGATTGGCAATTTATCGTCTTTGATCAATCTGCTCCTGATTTACCTAATTTAGTGAAAATTGATGACCGCAAATACCGCCCTGTAGATTTTATGCCTATTTGTGCGCGAGTCGTCTCTAAACCTGGTTACAGTACTTTTTCTGAAGCCACATTATTAGGATTACCGATTGTTACTATACCGCGTGAGGATTTTGCCGAAGCAGCTTTTCTAGTAGAAGGTATAACTAATTATAATCAGCATCAAATCATTACCCCATCTGAGTTTTTTCAAGGGAATTGGGATTTTCTCCATGAGTTACCTCAACCACCAAAGCAATCTCAAGCAATTGCTAAGGATGGGAATGAAGCGATCGCTAAAGCTGTTATTAATTATTTGCAGACGAAATAAAGTTATTCAAAATAAAATCAATTAAAAATGGAATCTCCAACAATAGATAAAGAAACTTTAGAATTGGCCGCCCAAGATGTACGTCGAGTGATTGAAAGGCAAAAGGAAGAACGGCAGATTTTAATCACTCAGATGAACATTCTATTTGTGACAAACAGCGCTATACTAAGTTTTCTAACAATATCCAGATTGATTACTATATTTAGTATCTTTAGTGCGTTAGAAATATTGTTATTTCCCATCAATTTTCTGCTACTAATCTGGGCTTTATTGCCGCGTAAGTTTTTTGCCAGCCCTAATCTCGAAAAAAACGAAGAAAATGAAGAAAAGCTAAAATTCCCAGAGGATTATTTGACGTTTACACCTCAAGAATATAATTTGCAGATGTTAGCTGACTTCAGGGAGACTTATAATAATAACCAGAAGCAAGTAGATGATATATCCCTAGCCTTGAAATATGCTACTGGTGTTACCGCTGGAATTGCTGTGGTTTCCTTATTACATCAAGTAACAGTTTATTTCATTCCTGAACTACAAAAACTATGAATACCAACCAAGATAATACAACATCTTCTAAAAACAGTGTACAACTGCCAGAGCCAAACCTAGATAACATTACAGCTTTATCTCACAATCTACCTAATACGCCTATCATCCCCAATGTCATAAAAGAGTCTGTAAATGCGGTGTTAAGCCTCTTTAGAAGAAGACATACTCAGTCTAGCGATCAACCATCAACAGAACAACAACCAAATCAAGCAGATTGAACTGCTAGTTAGATTTTACTGTCATCAATAATTACTGTTTTCAATGAGCCACTACCAAAAGTTACTGAGAATTTCTACTACTGGTAAATCTTTTTACAATATCACTGCAAAAATTGAATCTATAGTTGCAGAATCAGGTGTTGATATTGGTCTTTGTACTTTATTTTTACGCCACACTTCAGCCAGTTTAGTCATCCAAGAAAATGCCGATCCTGATGTTCTTGTGGATCTAGCTGATTTTATGGCAAAACTTGTTCCAGAATCAGGCAAATATATCCATAATGCAGAAGGGCCCGATGATATGCCGGCACACATCCGTACTGCACTCACTCATACTTCTGAACATATCCCTATTAATCGTGGTCACTTGGTACTGGGAACTTGGCAGGGAATTTATATTTGGGAACACCGCCAACGCAGTCATTCAAGAGAATTGGTTGTTCACATTTCTGGATAAATATTTCTCGACTATTTAAAGTGTCATTTTATAGAGTTTAAATACTCTGTTTATACTGCGAATCATTAGGATATAATATTGTAGCCTGTGCGGTGATATGTATTAGATAATTCTTGCCGTAATAGCTTTCTTAATAAAAAATAACCAGATACATACCAAATAATCTATGTAAATTTAAAAGTTAAGTTTATTTATGATTATTTAATAATCTATTTATTTTATTATACACTAATATTTTAGTGTAAGCTGTCTGGGCAATTTGAATTAATATGAAGAAAGAACTAAAACCAACTCATACTTTTCAATTTCTTGATGAAATCCTTGTCCAGCAGCCGGTTAACTTATTGTCACTTAATCCCCACAAGACATTAATTACCAATTTTGCAGAATTGGGAAATTTGATTGTTGAACAAAACACCGACATTCAGATTCTCACAACCCTTCAAGAAACTCTCGAAAGCATAGTCTATGCTCAGTTGCAAAACTTCCCAGAAAACATCTTCTGGGATTTTGATTTTCTTGTAAGTAGTATGCTTAGACAGGCTTTAACCGCAGATGATGGAGCTGTTACTTTCTTAAAAGTTTTTGGTGAAAAGATGGTTTGTCTTACGGAGATGTTCGGAAATAAAACGGAAATGCGCTTCCGTTATGTTCATGATTTTATGTATGGATTTGATTGGGCAAGATGGGTAAAAAAAGAACCACAAAAACGCTCACATATAGAGCCTTTTAGTCTGGTTTTTTTTGATTATTTGCTCGCTAAAGGTAAGGAGCTTTTACAACGTATTAATCATGGTCAGGTCATATCTTATAAACTGTGTGAAACAGGCTACCGTAACCCCTTCACCTTTTCTCGTGAACCAGAAGATGAATACCGTCTGCTAACTTATTTAGCAAAAGAACAACTTATTCCAGTAGCAGCATGGAATTGGAATGCCAGTCCGGTATGGAACAAACCTTTCCAAGAAATGCGCCAGCAATTAGCATTAAAATTAAATATTCAACCACAGAGACATTGATTAGCAATTCAAAATTGCTGAAGAACTATAATATGAAAATTGCTGATTTAATTACTTGGTTTGAAACATGGGCAAATCCAGCTTGGTGTGAAAGTTGGGATAATTGTGGCTGGCAGATTGAGCCGGGAGTTTTGCAGGAAAAAGCACGAGTTTTGGTCTGTTTGACACCGACTTTGGCGGTAATGCAGGAAGCGATCGCTCTTAATGCTAATCTGATATTCGCCCATCACCCCTTGATCTTTAATCCTCTCAAATCTTTACGCACTGGTGAAGCGATCGCTGAAATGGTACGGTTAGCCTTTACCCACAATATTGGTATTTACACTGCTCACACTAATTTCGACCAAGTGCAGGATGGTACCGCTGACGTTTTGGCTCAGATTTTAGAACTCAAAGAAGTTACTCCCATAGTAGCTACACAAGGAGGATTAGGATATGGTCGTGTTGGTTTGCTAGAGCCATTTCTGACATTACAGGAATTACTCGCAGCCATTCAAACCCGACTTGCTCCGCCTAATTTGATTTTTTCTCCAAGTGCCGATTTACAGCAAACAGTTTCACGAGTTGCCGTTTTGGGTGGTTCGGGAGCTAGTTACATTTCAGCCGTCGCCAAAACTGGCGCTCAAGCTTATCTGACATCTGACTGTAAATTCCATCAGTTTCAAGAAAGCCGCGATCGCAATCTCATTTTAATCGATGCTGGGCATTACGCTACCGAACGTCCGGCTTGCGATCGCTTAGTGCAAAAATTCCAGTCCTTAAACTTAGATTGGGTGCAATTAAGTAAAAATGATGAAGATTTCCGCCAGTTTTTCGCTTGATTGCTTGTGATATCCAAACTATATTTTTTGGATGCTTGCCTAAAAATTTTTTTATATATTTTAATATTGTTAAATCATGGGGTTTGGCTGTATTAATACTGAGATACTTCATAAATTTTATATCAATAAACTCATAGATAGACGTACATAAAGTTCTATTTTTAACCATAATTGTGATAAAAATCACTAGTTACGTGTAATTATAATCACATGATATTCATGTTCCATATCAATTAATAGCAGAGAAAAATGTTCCACACTTGACGTAACAAATTGTTTACTCTGCCCTAATCAAGATGATTCGCACACTCATTGAATCTGCTTTTGAAACTGGATATCTTAGTGTTGAATCTGAGGGTTTACTCCAGCAAGTACTGTCTACTAAATGCTATCAGTCAGAGGATTTGCCTTTTCTTGCAGCCCTATATAATGCAGTTCGCGCAGGTCAAATTAAACGAGAAGCGTCTTCGTCGAGCGTGCTGATGGAATTTCCTCTATCGGTTGAAGGAGGCAGGAAGCAGGAGACAGGAGGCAGAAGGCAGGACGAGCAAACTCCAAGAGGATTCGACCCTTAATGATTTGGAGTCATTAAACGGAAATTCAGTGATATTTTTAAACCGCAAGCTTGCTCTGGTCACTTTACTGAAGTAGAGTCCAGTTTTCCTCCCACCTTCTAGCCTCAGCAAAAACTGCCTTTCTTGATAAATCTTGCTGATACTCCCATAAAAGAAACAGAGGGGAATCTTCTCAGGGTATTGACCCTTTGCCCCTTATCTCCTTTGTCTATCTGCCTTTCCCTCGACTCCGTTGCCTTTTTCTTAGTTATAATCGGGCAAAAATCTTAAAAACTCAAAACTCTTTAGGTGTTGTTGTTGAAAAGCATCAAGGTCAGCAAGAGAATGAGTTAAGATCAGATACAAGTGGGTAAAAGTAAAACCAAGTCCCCGGACTTCCCAGTAATGCCAATGACTAAAAGTAGGCAAATTAAACAACCGCAATCAACGATTGTTTTGGAGTATTCTTTATTACATAATGGTAGGAATGACTCACCAACAAATATGAACCTGGTTAGGACAGGTGCTGAATTGTTTGACTTCTATGAAGCAGACATTCCCTAGAATCAGCCGGAGGGAGATTTAGTTCATTGCGAGAGCAACCATTGATTGATGACCAAACATTTCTCAATATTTTGACAACTACAGGCAAGTTTTGGGATTGGGTCATAAACTCTACTTGTTGTTCCCAACAGTGAAATTAACCTCCTAAAGGTGTAATGTAATGGGGTAGAACCCAGATTTTGACAGGTTTAACTACGTTGTTTAAAAAGGCAGAAACAATACATGCTACACCGCAAGATTTATCAACTGTGTTGCGATGGGCGCGAGGTATGTGTTTTCTTGCGGGACCAGCAACGCTGGATTGAACGCGCCCGCATCATAGACATAGAGGGAGATTTAGTGACCCTACGCTATGAAACAGAAGAAGAAGACGAAGTTTGTTCTTGGGAAGAAATGGTTCGCCTCGAGAGCATTGGTGCTGTAACGCAAAAATTGGCTTCAGTACCACGCGGGAATGTGGAACCTTTGATGACTGAAGATTGTCCCGAAGCTGAACGCATTCATAACCGCTACACTGACTCGAATCCAGAATAATTAATCAGTGCTGAGTGCTGAGGGTCGAGTGCTGAGTAATAAATCCTAACTCAGAACTCAGAACTCAGGACTCAGGACTAGATAAACGTTCAAAGGCAGGACAGTAACCTTCAAGAGTTACCTTGAAGTTAAACAACGGGGAAGCTGGGTTCCAACACCGCTGCCCCCTTTGGTGTCGGCAAGTACCACAACAGTCTACATCTGTCCATGTATAGCGATCGCTATTTTGGCTGAGTAATTCTCGTTGAGACAATCCCCTTAATACTAGTTCTTCCCCTTGCCAACGAGCTTCGATTAACCCAGTATCAGCAAATTGCCGCCAACGCGGATCAGCAGTAATCACATCAGGTAGGGTGATTGTGATTACTGTTCCCAACTCCGTCAGTTCGCCTTCGTAGTTAGTTTCTGGCGCTGCCGGTTGCAAAAATGTATCGCCAATAAGCAGTTCTACTAAAGTGTTAGCTGCTGGTGAATGTACATGGTAGCGGTTTTGCAACTCTTCTAAGCTAGTCAGGTCTGCTAAATAAGCAGGAGAACCGTGGACAAAAATCACATGCTGGGGTCGCAAGTTATGAATTAGCTGCGTAGTACCAGGGCCATCACTATGTTGAGCTAAAAGATAGGTTTCGACAGTGGTGGGTGCTAAATATTCTTTGTTAACTTTTATATCAATTTTTTCTGGTAACAGGATCAGCCAAGGGCCGGTGTCTAGTTGGCAATGTTCACCTAAATCAGATGTAGAGTCGGTGAGGACTATACAAGGTGATTTGCCCACAGTGGGACGATGTTCTGGTTGTAAACGACGCACGCGGGGACGTACCCGTTCATCCCAAAATAGGGGTTGATGGCGGGCGAAGTTTTGCACCGATGGGGGAAGGTGGGGTAGCAGTTCTAGGTAGGCATCACACCCAGTAGCAACAGCACCATCTACCCAGATATCTAAATCTCGTCCGGTGAAATGGTGATGCGATCGCAAGAGCATTAATAGTTCTTGACCCAATCCTAAAGCAGGGGTGGGAAGGATTACAGAACAATGATCAGCGATAGCGCGATTAATTCGCTCTGCTAGTTGATTTTCTTGGTTACGGCGGTGAGGATGACGGGATGTGCCATAACTACCTTCAATGATTAGCACATCCAAGTCTAAACCCCGCAGTTCCTCTAAACGCAAACCTTCTACCAGGCGGGAGTTGGACAGGAAAAAGTCCCCTGTATAGAGTAGCTTGTAAATACGCTGCTGAGTGGTGTAGGTAAGTAGAATTGCCACTGCCCCTGGTAGATGCCCTGCGGGAAATAATTCTGCCACCAGACCTTCTTGGAATTCCACAGGCGATCGCAACGGCAAGGCATGACAAAATTGGGAAATTTCTTGAGGGTCTTGGTCTAGCCAATTCAACGGCAGTAACTTGCTAGTCACCTCACTACCATAAATAGGTAACTTGGGAAAAGCTTTATGCAGTGCCAGTAAGCCTCTAGAGTGATCTGGGTGGGCATGACTAATCAAAACTAAATCCGCTGGTAGGGGCGAATTAGCTCCACGTACTGACTTATTAAGCCCCTTACTCAGCGATGAAATATCTTCCAAACCACAATCCAACAGAATGCGGTGTGGGCCCATTTTCACCAATAAACACACGCCCTCATCGTCATGCTGGACACTATAGGGGAAACATTCTAATTCACTACCCGCTTCCGCAGCATCTACGCGAGAGGATGCCGACAGATTATCCCTCATGCTCTCCTCCCCTCAAACCTCATCATCATGGACATATCCCAAAATCCAAAAATTACACAAGTTTTGGTTTTGTGACTTAGGGGTAAGTTTTATCGTGCGCCCCTACACCCTGAGAATACAGATTTTTGATTGGGGAGGACGCCTCCACCGAACCCGCACTGGTTCGGAAAGGTGGGCTAACGAGAAGCCATCAAACTAGGAACTCAAGGAGTTTGCCTCTGTGTATTTTCCCTTTGCAAGTTTTGAGCGCTTTCAGCCAACTCTCCCTTTGGGAAGTCGCCCAAGCGCCTACAGATTTATCTCAATGTGCGGAGCCATTGCCGTGATAGTTATCTGAATCATAAAATCCATTTTTCGTACCAAAAAATAAGCACGAAAGCGTGAAGATAACTGTTAATCCAGCTAGAATCAGCTTTACATCCATTTGTTTGCCGCCCCTTACTCAAGACTTTCCTATATTAATTTAGTGCTTCCGCAATCAAACGGAATCACTAGAAAATCTTTACTATGCTTATGTGGATTGGACAATAGGTAAATTTACCGCAATCAGTCAGATTGTAGAACCTTTCGGTTCACCTGTCTATCCATCTAGATGTGAAGCAATATGACAGCGATGTCTACGATGGGCTACGCCTACGCAATCCTCTACAGTCCGTAAAAATCCTCATCTAGAATAGGCGTCACCAGAAAATAATGATGCGTTTCCACTCCTATGTCTAGGTCTGCTCAATCGAAAAAGGAAAAACCGTGAGATACTCACTCTCCTCCGGCATCCGAACCCCAAACTTATTCAATTAGATGTCAAAAAATGAGTGAACGGACAATTTAATAAATAATTTTATAATTCTTAACCCAATATAAACTTATTCAATAAATTATTTCTGCTAATTAAACTAGATGTAAAAAAATGAGGGAATAGACATTTAAGTAAACAATTTTATAACCCTTAACCCGCTCTAAACTTATTTAATAACCAACTTCTGCTAAAGTCATAAAAACTTCAGCATCATTAATATATGTTAATTGTTGGTACTCGCTTTGATGATGTCCTAACTGGTACTTCTTTGGATGATATTGTGCTTGGTCTTGCGGGAAATGATCGCATTATCGGTAGCATCGGCAATGACACTCTTGTAGGAGGATCTGAAACAGATACAGCTGACTACAGCGAATTGGGTCAGGCTGTGACTCTAGAAGCTGCTGGTGTTGTCAACAAAGGTAAATCTGGTAAAGATCAGCTATTAGAGATAGAAACTATCATTGGGGCAAAAGGACAAGCCAATGCTATTGATGGTTCTATAGGCACAGCAACAACATCATTGAATGTCAACCTGTCAACCAATAGTCTGATTGTCAATGGTGTTCCAGGATTGGGTACTTTGACTTTTAAAGTTCAGAACTTTGTCAACGTCACTGGCACTTCACAAAATGACACCATTATCGGTGATTCAGCCAATAATTTGCTCGAAGGTGGAAAGGGCAATGACGAAATTTTGGGAGGTAATGGCAATGATACTGTACGCGGTGGTGATGGTAATGATGTGATTGGTGGAGGCAGCAAAGGTGTTATCTTTGCCTCTCGCCTTGGAGATGGGAACGATATTGTAGAAGGTGGTAGCGGTGATGACATCTTAATTGGAGGAACTGGTAATGACCTCATAGATGGAGGTATCGGAAATGATACGGCTGACTATAGCGGATTGGGTAATGCTATTAGCCTCGAAGCCGTTGGTATCGTGAACAAGGAAGGTATATCTGGGAAAGATCAACTCGTCAAGATTGAAACTATCATCGGGGCAAAAGGACAAGCCAATGCTATTGATGGTTCTATAGGCACAACAACGACATCATTGAATGTCAACCTGTCAACCAATAGTCTGATTGTCAATGGTGTTCCAGGATTGGATACTTTGACTTTTAAAGTTCAGAACTTTGTCAACGTCACTGGCACTTCACAAAATGACGCCATTATCGGTAATTTAGCCAATAACTTACTCAGAGGTGGAAAGGGTAATGACCAACTCTCAGGTCTTGATGGTAAAGATACTTTAGTTGGTGTTGATACTGCAAGTGTTCAACCAGGGATAAAGGAGATAGATATCCTAACAGGTGGTGCAGATCCAGACACATTTGTGATTGGAGATGAAAAAAATCCTTATTATGTGGGAGGTGGAGGATTTTTCGGTCTTAATGACTTTGCTTTTATAGGAGATTTTCAGACAGGACAAGATAAAATCCAACTGAAAAAACTTGAAAACTATATTTTTGGTAGCAACTACATTGCTATTGGCTCTCCATTTGGGTCAATCACGAACGATACATTGAGCAGTGAAGACATAAACGACCCTCAGCTAGAGTCAACTGTTAACGAGATTATTAAAAACAATGGCTCTAAAAATTCCTTGAGTCTTGGTGTTTCGTTAGATACAACAGAAAACAGCACTGACTCTTCTGTGATTTTACCTCGTTTTGATGTGATCACCATCCTCGCCAATAACTATAGCCTGAGTGATATTAAATTTGTCTAAAACACTTAAATTTGGAAGTTTACTGTAATAGACATCTGGTAAAAAAGAATGTAGAGACGTAGCAGTGCTAAGTATCTACAAGGATTTCAGGTAACGCATAATTAACTCCACGAGATATTTATTATGGGTGCGGTGGTTCTTTACCAAAGCCATAGCGCAGTCATCCATACATAATCTAAGTTTGGAAGTTGTCGATGTAGCTAAATTTTACTGGTACTATCACCAGTCTCAGCAGGGTGGTAGTTGTGAAACCGCCAATTATGGGCGGTTTTCACATGAAACATTTTTATCACTCACAGTTCCACCTCCACTCTGTCTATGCATATCAATCTTGATTTTTTCTTAAGAAAACTTGAAGTTTATTTACTTCTATCAACTATGAGGCATTTAATAGTAAACTCTTTCAGATGCAACTGTATATAATACTACGATTCTACTAAGAGTAATTACTAAGAAAAATGCTTCAAAATTTTATGTAGATTAAGCTACTCTAGGTCACACACTAGATGTATTTAGATCACCGCCAACCAAGGCTTAGATATGAAAAACTGATAAAGCGAATCTAGATTTATCTAATTAAAATATAAAATATTCATGTACTTTTCTACACTAGAAGATTATTTTTTATACGCAACCCATAATTACTCTAAAGCCTTTGTGTTGCCAGAAAGTCATCTATTACCATGTAATCCAGGTATAGGTTAAGCTAGCGTCCACAGCTACAGGTGAGTTACAAAGGAGCAAACTCCATTGCTCTAAATTCCACTAAGGGTGGCCCTGATTATGGAATTTTTAAATCAATCAAATCAATAAATAATTGGTATTTACCAGAGTAACCAGATATGTTCAATGCCACTGAAATTTTAATTGATGCCTTTGTAAATGAAATTCGAGATGGCTACCGTCGCACTTATGGCTGCTTCAAAAATGATTATCAAGACATTATCGCCTGGGCTGGTAACATGGCTTTGGAAAATATTGCCAATAGCGACGCCCTTTACCACAATGTTGAACACACTGTCCTTGTCACCCTAGTAGGGCAAGAAATCTTACGTGGCAAACACATTAGGGAAGGCGGCGTTTCCAGTGAAGATTGGTTGCATTGTATCATTTCCTTAGTGAGTCATGATATTGGCTACGTTAAGGGAGTTTGCCGGCAAGACCGAGAAGCAGCAGGTTTATATGCCACAGGTAAAAATGGCAAAATGATTTCTGTAGCTCCTGGCGCTTCTGATGCTAGTCTGACACCCTATCATGTTGATAGAGCCAAGCTCTTTATTGATGAGCGTTTTGGAGGTCACAAATTAATAGATGCTGAGGCAATTAAGAGCAATATTGAATTAACTCGATTTCCCGTGCCTGCGGCAGAAGATCATCAAGATACAAAGTGCTTTGCAGGATTAGTCCGGGCTGCTGATTTGATTGGTCAACTAAGTGACCCACGTTACCTAAAGAAAATTACGTCTTTATTTTACGAGTTTGAAGAAACTGGTGTAAATAAAGTTTTGGGCTATAAAACTCCTGCCGATTTACGTAATAACTACGCTAAGTTTTACTGGAATGGTGTCTATCCCTATATCCAAGAGGGATTGCATTACCTATCATTGACACAACAAGGAAAACAAATTCTTGCTAATCTCTACTCAAACGTGTTTGTTGTGGAACATGAAAAACAACAGGAAGAACAGCAGCGGTATTTGGAGAAGTTAGGAGTTGCGAATTAGGAGCTATTCAATTTGGGATTTTAGATTTTTTATTCAATCCAAAATCCCAAATTGGTAGAGTTGGGAGTTTAAGAATTATTAATGATGAATTATGAATTAAGATAAAAGCTTAATAACTCATAACTCATAACTTATAACTCCTAACTACTATGGATTGGTGGCGACGACTTAAGAAAAATCCTTTGGCACGATTTGGGGCAATTTTGCTGTTAATTTTTTACATAGCAGTAATTGCAGCTGATTTCGTAGCTCCTTATGACCCCTATGCCTCACAGCCTAATGGTTCACTGCTGCCACCAACTAAGATCCACTGGGTTTCTCAGTCAGGGCAGTTTATCGGTCCCCATGTTTATCCGACGACTCAGGGAGATACTAATTTAGAAACAGGCGATCGCAAACTCATTGTAGACTTCAAAAATCCATCACCTCTGCGTCTATTTGTCTCTGGGCCAGAATACCGATTGTTACAGATGAGTTTGCCATTACCCCCGAAGTGGGATGAAGTCACGATCTTTCCTGGTATCCCCTTAAATTGGCATTTATTTGGGACAACAAGTGGCACAAAAGTCAACATATTAGGCACTGATGACCAAGGGCGCGACCAATTTAGTCGCCTCCTACATGGCGGTCGTATCAGTATGTTTATCGGGATTTTTGGCATTATCATTACCTATCCCCTTGGTTTGCTCATCGGGGGAATTTCTGGCTATTTCGGCGGTGTAACTGATAGCCTGATTATGCGCTTGGCAGAAGTGCTAATGACTTTCCCTAGTATTTATCTTTTGGTGACATTGGGCGCAGTCTTACCAGCGGGTTTAAGTAGTACCCAGCGCTTTTTGCTAATTGTGGTGATTACTTCGGTTATTAGCTGGGCTGGTTTAGCACGAGTCATTCGGGGACAGGTATTATCACTTAAAGAGCGAGAATTTGTCCAAGCAGCGCGGGCAATGGGTGCGAACCCACTTTATATCATCCTCCGCCACGTTTTGCCGCAAACGGCTAGTTATGTAGTTATCTCTGCGACTCTTGCAATTCCCAGCTTTATTGGTGCAGAGGCGATATTGAGTCTCATCGGCTTGGGCATTCAACAACCAGACCCATCTTGGGGAAATATGCTTTCTCTGGCTAGCAATGCTTCAATTTTGGTATTGCAACCTTGGTTAATTTGGCCACCGGCTGTGCTGATTATTCTCACAGTGCTGGCATTCAACTTACTCGGTGATGGGCTGAGAGATGCACTTGATCCTCGTAGTTTGAGGAGATAAGCGTTTAGAATAGCAAATTGAGTCGCCAAAATAGCAAATGCGATCGCTGAAATAGCAAATGCGATCGCAGAAGTAGCAAATTGAGTCGCCAAAATAGCAAATGCGAACCCCGAAAGAACAAATGCGATCGCCGAAATAGCAAATGCGTACTCTGAAATAGCAAATGCGAACCCCGAAGTAACAAATGCGATCGCCGAAATAACCAATGCGATCGCCGATATAGCAAATGCGTACTCCGAAATAGCAAATGCGTACTCCGAAATAGCAAATGCGAACCCCGAAATAACAAATGCGAACCCCGAAATAACAAATGCGTACTCCGAAATAGCAAATGCGATCGCTGAAATAGCAAATGCGATCGCTCTACTCTACTGTTGCAAAACCCAACGGCGGAACAGTTCTACCATAATCCGCCAGTTTCCCTGAATTTCCTCAACGACATCATGACGCTTCAGAGTATTCAGCGCTTCCTGTAAATCAGCGTCATTCATACCTGTAGACTGAGCTAAGGCATCCAGACTTAGCCCCTCTGGGTAAGGTGCAAGTATTCGTACAATTGCTTGTTGACCCTCAGCACCCCGCGCCGCCTGACCCCAAACCCCATCAAAGTAGTAGCGTCCCCGTTTGAAAAACTCAGGGTCATTGATAACTGCTTCCACATCTTCTAGAGTGAAAACTGCGTCACGCGATCGCCCTTGCTCAAAAACAAAGTCATTGTAGCCGCGCACTAGCTGAAAACCCAGCAGTTGTACTAAATATGGTTGACCATGTGTCAAAGCATAAATTTCATCTAAAGCTTCCGGGATGTAGTCGAGGGGGAAGTCTTCATTACCTGGGTTAGCAAGAATTTGGCGGGTAGCTGTACGTTCTTGAAAGCTTACATGAATAGGAATGACACTGGCAAAGAAGGGTTGAAAATAATCTGCTGTCATTTCTTCTAAGGTGTGCAAACCAGCAAAAGCAAAAGCGATTTTAGAACTCATTTGCACTAAACCCCGCAGAAAACCCATAAAGTCAATAGGGATTTTTTTCGCTTCAATTAAATCTTCAATTTTCTCGAATTCGTCTAAGGCGATGATTAATCCGCCTTCTATGTTTGCTTCAACCTGTTTTAAGTAGCGTTCAAAAGTCCGGTAGGGAAGATTTAGTAAATCAGCATCAGCTGGTGGTGGAAGTTTTATAGTTTGAGCAATTTCATCACAAATTGCCATTAGTACTTCACCCACACCTTGGGGGCTATCTCCCAAACGTAGCAAGTTGACATAGGCTAGCTGGATTTGTGAGCCTAGACAGTTAGCAGCGTTAAGCAGAATAGAAGTTTTGCCCATCCGCCTGTGACCGTAGAGAACTATAGACTGGAGTTGATTACCCATCACCCAGAGTTCTTCTAACTGTCTGATGATATCTTCTCGCCCAATAAAGAGATGACCTTGAATCGGGTCGCCTACAACATAAGGATTAACCACAGGCTTGGTGATGGAAATTTCTCCCACTTCACCAGTGATTTGTAAAAGGCTTTCTTTCCAAGTTTGAGTGATATCTATAATTAAGCCTCGCTCTGCTTGCGGCAAGGTGTCGGCTTGATTTAGGATTTTTGTTAGTTCACCTAATGCTCGATTGAGAGCTAAAGACCTAGCTGAACGTGAGGCGCTGCGATTAACAAACTGCACATCCTCAACAACTCGACGCAGATTAGTAAGGATTTTCCAAGTAATTGGACGTAAAAGCGGTTCCTGTGGAAAAGGAGGAACTTGGATAGCTGCAATAGAGGCTGGCTTTTGAGCTTTATCAAACGCCGCTAAAGTTTGGGCAAGAGTATACATTTCCTCGCCATAGAGAAGAGAACGCACTACTGTAAAAGCCTCTACTGCTTTCACCAATTCTTTTTCATGCAGATGCCAGAAACCAGCCGCAGCAGCACGAGCAGGAGTATCTAAGCGAGTGTCTGTATTAAAACGAGTCTGTAAACCTTCTCCCCAAGAACGAGGCAAGAAAAAGAACCAGAGAAAAAAGAAGAAATCTCTGACAAACCTTGATTTTAGGGTTTTATCTAGAGAAGCTGAAGCAAAACGTACTATATTCCAATCAAAAGGATTTGCCGCCAGTCGAGAGACAGCCCAAATAAGTTGGTCAGAGGGGATTTTGGCAAGTACTCTATTGACTGCTTGGACAACAGGAATGAATTGTAGGGTATATGCCAGCAGTTCATTCGTATTATATAAACCTGTTTCCCAATCATTTTGTAACCAATTTTCTAAGCGCCCAACAAGATTAGGAAGGGGAAGCGGAGTGATGCGAGGGAGTAGCCAACTACCGTTTCGGATGATTCGCAAGTTTAAAGTTGAGCCGATAAGCCAGGTTCCTGGACGCAGTACCGCCACGCCGAACGCAATGCCTCCGGCTACACCTACCATAATGCCTCCAGCTACACCGAACGCCACGCCAAACGCCGCGCCAAACGCAATGCCTCCAGCTACGCTTACCGAAATGCCTCCGGCTATGCCTCCAGCTACACCGAACGCCACGCCAAACGCCACGCCAAACGCCACGCCAAACGCCACGCCAAACGCCACGCCAAACGCCACGCTAAACGCCACGCTTTCCTCCACACTTCCCTCCACCCCCAACGCCATGCCTACAACTACACCGAACACCACACCAAACCAGTTAATGGAAATATTTACAGTCTGAAAAATTAGATATATAGCTAGAGTTGTAACTACTGTTAAAACTAATCCTTGAAAAAGCAACTGACGTTGAATAGCATTTTTACGCAGTAACTCCCATCCCTTTCGCCAATTAATTTCCCCTTCACGAATATACCCACCCCCAAACGTGTCCACATACCACCGCAAAGCTTGGGGAAAGAAAAACACCCAGTATAAAAGGCGTAGATAATCCAAGGGATTCCACAGTGACAGGGGACGCTTTAACTTGGGTGCTAAGTTTAAACGCAGTACAGGGGCCATTATTCAGCCTCCATGATCACCCGTAAATAACCTAACCCCCAAGCCCCTTTCTTTACGAGGGCAGGGATTGGGGGAGAGGTCAAAGCGATGTCATTCATTGCAAACTCTCCGCATACCGTGAATAAGTTCGATAACACAATTGCATCAATTTGCGAGGATGTCCGCCACTTTCTTGGATGAGTTGCATTATTTCCTCTTCTGTAAAACTCACAGAAGTTTTGGCTAAACGACTGGTAATAAAAGCACGCATAGTAGCTTCATCCCAAGGATGAATGTGTTCCTCTTGGCAAATACCTGCCAACGGAGAAGTATTACCTTGCTCCTGACTATCGTTAAAAAGGTTGTTCAGAGGTTCGGTGGCAGCTAAAATCAGCTTCAACGGGGCATTACTTCCTTCAGCTAAACCGCGCAAATAATCCCTTATTTGGCGAGAAAAACCTTCGCTTGTTAGTTTTCCTACATTGTCTATAGCCAGTAGTATTTTCAAACTTCGCAAATTGCGGGTTAACTGATAGTCCTTACTTTCGGGTATACCAATCTCATAGCACAAATCACTATAAAATTGACTTTCATTATGAAGTAAATTCAGGTCTAAGAAAATTGGCTGACGTGATGATAGCAGGTAATTTTCCGCTTTTTGGCAAATCGCCCATAACAAAGATGATTTGCCCGTTCCTTCGTCTCCTATAAGAGCTACACTGCTACCACTGTTAAGGACTTCAAATACCCGCCGGATTTCACGTTCCCGTCCAAAAAACAGTTGCGAATCTTCAACTCTGCCTGAGAAGGGGATGAAGGGGTTATTTGTGACTATGGGAGTTCCTTCTCTAGTAAACTCGCTCCGATCTTTTATCACCTTTTCTGTACTTACTAGCAGTTCAGGTTTGTACTTGAGAAATAAAGCAAAAAGTTCACTGCGGCTTGAGGGGCGATCGCTTGATTTGCCAGTTGTATCAAATGCTCGGTAAATCCGTTCTACGTGCTTTCTAACAGTAGCTTCTTGAATTTCCAATTGTTCAGCAATATCTAAATCTGACTCGCCAGCCAAGACGCTTATCAACACCCTTTCTTGTTGGGGTGTCAGCTTGTTGAGTGCTTCAGAAAATTGCTGTTGATCCATAATTTCTCATTTTACCTTGTTTTTTACACTTTTGTGACTATCGCTTTGATAAAACTTTTGATGTGCATACACAAAAATATAAAACATAGATTTAGTCTTTCTATCTATTTAGTAGATTAACCTTTACTACAATTGCATTTTAAGGGTTTTAGAAGAGATTAAAATCATTTGGCGTTTTTGTGACCTTAGAAATCTTGACATTTTCACATTTGTGACCTTAAACTATTAAAAGTCACAAAAAGCTATGGCTAGATGTGGCTATAGTGATTAACCAGTGACTCATAAAAACTTCAGGAGCTAGTCACATGAAGGCTTTTACAAAAAAAATCGTACTTGCTCTCATTGCTGCTATCGCTACCATAGCGGCTGCCGGAGTGCCTGCCATAATGGGGTCTGACAAAAAATCTTCTCCAGAACCAAAGCCCTCTGTCACTACCACTTCTACAACGTGTGACAAAGCTATTGCTGCTAAAGTATGCGTTGATAATCTAACTGTACAGTTTAATAGCAACGAACCTCAGCAAGTAAAAAATCGCGATCACATAGCTCTAAAAGCTGGAGATACTCTAAGATTATCAAACCTCAGCTATTGCATACCATCTAAAGCTCCAGTCAATCGCGTAGAAGTAAAAGGTTATCTGTTTCCAAATGGAGTTGAGAGTTATAAAAATGGAATTTTCACTCCTAGTACCTTCCCGATTAATGCTGCTTGTCATAATATTGGTAATTTTCAACAAACCTGGAAGCTTGAACCAGGACAGCACCGAGTTAGCATACCCATTATCAAGTCTGTTGGCACCAACAGAATTGTTGAGAGTAGTTTCTACTTTAACTTGGATGTAGGACAATAATTTCAGTCTTCTGTTTAAAAGCGAAAGAGAGTAATAGTTTTATGGCTTACAGCGAGTTTAGTTTAGCTAAAGCAAAACAAGACTTTAGTTTAAGCACTTTAGAGAAACGCGGTATTTTCGCTGGTGTTTCTGAATTAACAGTGAGTAATTTACTTGTAGAAACACTCAACTATAATCTCGATATTGCTTTAGGAAGTAATAGTGAAAAAGCTCGTTCTGAGTTAATTATTGCTCCCATTTTAGTTGATTTACGCCGACAGTTACACGAGCAAGTTAGTTTATTTTCTGGAGTAGATTTTACTGTCGATAATAGTAAAGGATTAAACGGCACTTGCGATTTTATTATTACTAAATCTCCAGAAATTCTCATTTTGACAGCACCAGTAATTACAGTTGTAGAGGCTAAAAAAGAAAATATTAATGCGGGTTTTGGTCAGTGTGCAGCAGAAATGGTAGCAGCCCAAATTTTTAATGAGCAAGCTGCAAGTGAGATTAAAACAATTTACGGAGCAGTCACAACGGGCAGTATTTGGCAATTCCTCAAACTAGAAGAACAAACATTGACCATTGATTTAAGCGAATATTATCTCAAAGATGTGAATAAAATTCTGGGGATTTTAGCCAGTGGTATTTCTCAAGAAATTTAACAAAATGTCCGATAGCTTAATATCGAATTCGCGGATCTACATAAGCATTTAAAATATCAATTAAAATGCTGGCACTGACAACGATCGCACCAAAAAAGACTAGCACTCCCTGGACTGTGGGATAATCACGATCTGCGATCGCTTGATACAGTCGATTAGCTAACCCAGGCCAAGAAAATGTTACCTCTGTCAAAATCGCTCCACCTAACAGAGACGCAAAGGTTAATCCCAAGACTGTAATCACTGGAATTAGAGCATTTTTTAAAGCATGAGAGGCTAAAATCTTATTTTCACCAATACCTCTGGCTCTAGCGGCTTCTACATAATCGGCTTGCAAGGTTTGCTTCAAATTCACTCGCACAATTCGCTCAAAAATTCCACTGAGCAAAATTCCTAGTGTGAGACTCGGTAGGGCCAGATGGTGCAAAGATGTGAAAAACTGAATGAAATTTCCACCGAGTAAGCTATCGATTGTATACAACCCAGTGACAGGAGTCGGCGCTGGAAGATTGGGCGGAAAGCGGTTGGAATTAGGAAACCAACCTAGTTGGACGGAGAAAATCAACTGCAAAAGCATTCCCGCCCAAAACATCGGGAGTGCGTAGGTGATGATCCCAAATAAGCGCCCACCAACATCGAAATATGTCCCAGGACGAGAAGCCGAAAGAGTCCCAACCGCAATTCCGACGATGAGTGCAACCGCCATACTACACACTGCTAACTCCACCGTCGCGGGGAAATATTGCCCAATTATGTCCCAAACATTTTGTCCGCGACTCATTAAAGAAGTTCCTAAGTCAAAACGCAGTATGCTTCCCAAATAATTTAAGTACTGTAGCCACAGGGGAAGGTTTAAACCAAGTTGTTTTCGCAATTCCTCTTTAGCGGCTTCTGGCGCACGTCCACCAAGAATTGCATCTGCGGGATCTCCTGGTGTTGCTCTTAGTAAGAGAAATACAATGGTGATGATTGTTAATAGCTGAAGTGGCGCAAGAAGCAACCGAGAAACAATGTAATACTGTAAAGCTTTAGAACGAGACATAAGCAATTAAAAGTTTAAAATTATAAATGCAGTTTTTGTAACTATCTTAGAGGATGTTTGAAAAGTCGGGAATGTTGTAAAAAAGCTCTCTCGGTATAGG